>JASEJS010000021.1 GCA_030016765.1 Patescibacteria group bacterium | reverse complement strand
TTGGGAATTTTGGTTCCAGAAAGAATGTGATTTTTAAAATTTCCTATAATAAGTAAAAATAATGCCAAGGCATAATTATTACCAAATAATTTATGAGAAAAATTACTAAAATAAAAGTAAAATATTATTCTAAAGAAATTCTGAAATATTTACTTTTAGCCGGGGCAGTTTATATTGCCGCCTCTTCTCCTTATTTTATTTTGCGATTGATGAAAAATATTTCTAAACCTAAATTTTCTCAAAAGCAAAAATTTCTAGATGCTTTTAGTTATTTAAAAAAGAGGGGATTAATTGAAGTAAAAAGAGAAAATCACGACCTTCGAATAACATTAACTAAGGAAGGAAAGAAAAGGGCAGGAAAATATCAGATAGATGATCTAGAGATTGAAAGACCAAAAAATGGGATAAAAAATATAGATTAGTTATTTTTGATATTCCCCATCAACAAAGAGTTAAAAGAAATGCTTTCCGAAGAAAATTAAAAGAACTGGGTTTTTACCCTCTTCAAAAAAGTGTCTGGGTTCATGCTTTTGATTGTAAAGAAGAAATAAAGCTATTAAGAGAATTTTTTGGATTAGGCAAAAGAGAAATTCAGGTTCTCTTAGTTGAGAAAATTGAGAATGACTTATTTTTAAAGAAATTTTTTAATTTAGTATGATTCGGTAATTTTAATGCCATGGCATAATTATTACTTGGAAAAGGCTTTAATTTTGATAAAAATGGGATAAAATGATATTCTATTTTAGATATGGAAGTTAATTTTCCAAAATCAGAGAAAAAAATTTTGAAATTTTGGCAAGAAAATAAAATCTTTGAAAAGTGTATTAAACAAAGAGCTCGGGCTCCAAATTTTGTATTTTATGAAGGACCACCAACTGCTAATGCCAAGCCCGGTCTTCACCATGTTTTAGCTAGAGTTTATAAAGATATTATTTGTAGATACAAAACTATGCAAGGATTTAAAGTTTTAAGAAAGGCAGGCTGGGATACCCATGGCTTGCCAGTGGAATTGGAAATTGAAAAAAAATTGGGATTAAAAAGCAAAAAAGATATCGAGAAATACGGAATTGCTAAATTTAACAAAAAGTGCAAAGAATCAGTCTGGGAATATAAAAAAGATTGGGAAAGATTGACTGAAAGAATTGGTTTTTGGTTAGATATGGAAAATCCCTATATTACTTATACTTCAGATTATATCGAAACAGTCTGGTGGATCTTGAAAGAAATTTATAAAAAAGGGTTATTATACCGAGATTATAAAGTAACTCCCTATTGCCCAAGATGTGGAACAAGTTTATCAAGTCATGAAGTGGCTTTGGGATATAAGAAAATCGAAGAACCGGCAATATATGTAAAATTCAAAATTCAAAATTCAAAATTCAAAAATTGTTATTTATTAGTCTGGACCACGACACCTTGGACTCTACCGGCGAATGTGGCAATTGCAATCAACCCCAAATTTACTTATGTAAAAGTAAAAATTAATGACGAGTTATTCATTTTGGCAAAAGAGAGATTAACTGTTCTAAGTGAAAAATATACCATTGTTGATGAATTTAAAGGGAAAGATTTATTGGGTTTAAAATATAAGCCTCTTTTTCCAACTTCGATTGATAAAAAAGCTTATTTTGTTATTTCTGGAGATTTCGTTTCCTTAGAGGAAGGAACTGGGTTAGTTCATATTGCTCCTGCCTTTGGAGAAGAAGATATGATGGTCGGAAAAGAGAATGATTTGCCAATTTTGTTAAATGTTGATGAAGAAGGAAGGTTTAAATCAGGAGTCAAAAAATGGGCAGGAATGTTTGTTAAAGAGGCCGATCCAAAAATTTCTGAAGATTTAAAAAACAGAAATTTGCTTTTTAAAGAGGAATTATACGAACATGATTATCCTTTCTGCTGGCGGTGCCATTCACCTCTGCTTTATTACGCCAAAAAATCTTGGTTTATTAGAATGACCAGAGTGAAAAAAGATTTAATTAGAAATAATAAAAAGATCAACTGGATTCCCAAACATTTGAAAGAAGGCAGGTTTGGCCAATGGTTAAGAGAAATTAAAGATTGGGCCCTTTCTCGAGAAAGATATTGGGGAACACCACTACCTGTTTGGAAATGTAAGAATTGTGGCAATTTAGAATTTATAGGTTCTTTAAAAGATTTGTTAAATCAAAATTTTTCCAATAATAATTATTATCTTTTTCGCCATGGCCATTCTTTAAGACAGGTAAAAAAAATATCCAGTTGTTGGCCAGAGAAATTTCCCTGTCCTTTAACTGAGAAAGGAAAAAGAAAGGTATTAGAAGCTGCTAAAAAGCTAAAAAATAAAAAAATTGATTTAATATTTTCTTCGGACTTGTTGAGGACAAAAGAAAGCGCTGAAATAATTGCCAAAGAAATTGGGGCAAAAATAATTTTTAATAAAAGATTAAGGGAATATAATATCGGGATTTTTAATGGAAAACCTCCTCAATTGTCCTGGAAGTATTTAGAGAAAAAGAAGGATTGGATAGGAACTAAAATTCCCAAGGGAGAAAGTTTGATTGATTTGAGAAAAAGGATATATAGTTTTTTGGAAGAAGTAAATAAAAAATACCAAAACAAAAACATCTTAATTGTCTCCCATGAACTTCCTTTGACGATTCTAGAAGGAACCTTGAAAGCCTACTCCTTAGAAGAAATTTTAGAGCTAAGGCGAAAAAAGAAAATAAAAGTAATTAAAACTGGCCAATTTCGAAAAATTGAATTTAAAGACTTACCCCTCAACAAAAAAATGGAATTAGATCTCCATCGACCTTATATTGATGAAGTGAAATTTTATTGTCCAGAATGTAAAGAAGGCTTAATGATGAGAGTTCCAGAAGTAATTGACTGTTGGTTTGATTCAGGAGCAATGCCATTCGGCCAGGCTCACTGGCCGTTCGCCTGGCCTCAAATTCACCCCCACACCAAAATTTGGTGTGGGGGCAAAAATCAAAAATATTCTCCGCCAGAATTATTTCCTGCTGATTACATATCGGAAGGGATTGATCAGACCAGAGGTTGGTTCTATACCTTATTAGCTATTTCAACTTTATTGGGTTTTGGCCCGCCTTATAAAAATGTTATTTCTTTGGGCCATGTTTTAGATGAAAAAGGAGAAAAAATGTCAAAATCAAAAGGAAATGTCGTTGATCCTTGGTCAATTATTGAAAAATATGGCTCAGATGCTACCAGGTGGTATTTTTATACTCTAAATCAACCTGGCGATGCCAAGCTTTTTTCAGAAAGAGAAATTGAAAAAACTCTCAAAAAATTTATTTTGACTTTCTGGAATTGTTTCCAATTTTATAAAACCTATGCTTCAAAATTTTCACGATCTTTGAAAATAAAATATAAAAATATTTTGGATAAATGGATTAGCTCTAAGGCCAATCAATTGATCCAAAAAGTGACTGAAGATTTAGAAAAATACGAAGTTACTCTTGCGGCTAGAGAAATTGAAAATTTTGTCATTGAAGATCTTTCTCAATGGTATATCAGAAGATCAAGAAGAAGATTTCAAAAACCAGAAAATGAGAGAGAATTAAAGGAAGCTTCAGCTACTTTAAATTATCTTCTTTTAACTTTGAGTAAATTGACTGCTCCCTTTATCCCGTTTTTGAGCGAAGAAATTTACACAAGAACAAACTATTCAAAACCCGACATTGAATATTCAGTTCATCTGGAGGATTGGCCGAAAGTTAATAAAAAATTAATTGATAAAAAATTAAATCAGAAAATGGAAAAAGTTAGAGAGATGGTAACCTTAGCTCTGGCAGAAAGAGCCAAAGCCAAAATTAAGGTCCGTCAACCCCTATCGAAATTAAAGATTAAAGTAAAGATAGAGAAAGAGTTATTAGAATTACTGAAAGAAGAAGTGAATGTTAAAGAAGTAGTTTTTGATCCAAAAATTAAAGAGGAGGTAGAGTTGGATACTAAAATTACTCCAGAATTAAAAGAAGAAGGGATAATCAGAGAAGTTATTCGTCAAATTCAAGAAATGAGAAAGATTGCTGGCTTGAAACCAAAAGACAAAATTTTAGTTAGATATTTCGGCAATCTTACTTTAAATGAAATTTTGAAAAAGAACGAGAAAATTATCTTGAGAGAAGGAAAAATTAAAGATTTCCGACTGAGAAAAGAAGGGAAACAAATTTTTGATTTTGAAAAAACGACAAAGGTCGATCAAGAAAATTTATGGTTAGCAATTAAAAAGATTTAAAACAATGTTCATTTTTTGGATTTTAATTTTCATTTTAAGTTTAGCCCTATTAGTAAAATCAGCTGATTGGTTTGTGGAAAGCTCAGAGAAAATTGGCTTAGCTTTAAAAATTTCCCATTTTATTATCGGAGTGACCATCGTTCTATTGGCACTTCTTTTCCTGAGTTAGCTTCCTCAATTGCTGCTGCTTTAAAAGGAGCAACTGAAATTGTCGCCGCCAATGCCTTAGGTTCAAATGTCTGCAATATTCTTTTAATTGTTGGATTATCAGCACTAGTCGCTCGGCGTCTCATTGTCAGGAGAAGTTTAATTGATTTAGATGCTCCCCTTTTAGGTCTATCTACTTTTCTTTTTTAGTAATTACTACTTTTCTTTTTATTATTTCCGGAATTTCCCGAAGAATTCATATCTGGGAAGGAGCAATGTATCTTTTACTTTACATTCTATTTATTATCAAACTTTGTAATTTATTTTAATGTTCATTCATTATCGAACTCAGGGAATTATTTTAAAAAAAGTTGATCGAGGAGAGGCGGATCAGCTTTTTACTATTTATACTAAAGATTTTGGAAAGTTAGAAATTTTAGGAAAGGCAATAAGGAAAATTAAATCAAAGTTAAGAGGTGGGGCAGAAATTTTTTATTTATCAGAAATTGAGTTCATTCAGGGGAAAACTCATAAAACCTTAACTGACGCTATTTTAATTAATAACTTTAAAAATTTAAGAAAAGATTTAAAAAGATTAGCTATTAGCTACAAAATTTCAGAAGTTTTAGATGATTTAGTTAGAGAGCAGGAACCTGATGAAAAAATCTGGCAACTATTACTGGAAACATTTATAAAACTAAACAACTTACAACTTACAACTTACAACTTAATCTATTATTATTTTTTCTGGAATCTTCTTTCAATCTTGGGATATCAGCCAGAACTTTATAACTGCTCTCTTTGTCAAAAAATTCTCTTCCCAGAAAAACTTTATTTTTTCCCAAAAGAAGGAGGAATAATCTGCAATAATTGTTACCAAAAAATAAAAAGTGAGGAAAAAGAAATAAAGGAAATTGAGATTAATACTATTAAAATTTTAAGAATTTTACTAAAAAGAGATTGGCCAATTTTAAAAAAATTAAAAATCGATCCTAAAACCCAAAAATCACTAAAGGAAATTTCCAATTTTTATTTTTCTTACCTTCACTCAATTTTGATGATATAATAAAAATATGGTGGAAAAAGAATCAGGAAAACTAATGCCAGAAAGAGAAAAGTTCAGCGAAGAGATATTAAGAGAATGGTATTCCGAGAAAGGAGTTTTAGAGAAAAGAGAACTAACTGAGGAGGAAAAGGAAGAAAAAGAAAGATTAAAAGCAGAGATTGAGAAAGAAAAGTTGCCTTATGAGGCTAAAATTGAGATTGAAAAGGAAGCTGAGATAATAAAGAGAAAAACTGCTCAAGGGAAAATAAAACATCTCTTAGATTTGGCTCAAGCTCAGGGCTTAGCTTATGCAGTAGGAGTAGCTAAAAAAATGGATGATCCTTATCTTTTAGATTTATTCCACGATATTTTAGCCAAAGAAGGGCTTTATAAGAAGTTTTTGGAAAAGTAATTATTATGGATATTCAAAAAGAGATCGAAAAAATTGTTCAACAGATTGTAGAAAAATGCAAGCCAGAAAGGATTATCCTTTTTGGCTCTTTTGCCTATGGGAAACCTAAACCATCAAGTGATGTTGATTTATTAATTATTAAGAAAAGTAAAAAAAAGAAAGTAGAAAGAATCAAGGAAATATTAATGAAGGTAGAAAGCCCCCTCCCTTTAGAACCACTGGTTTACACTCCCAAAGAAATTCAAGAACGTCTGAATTTAGGCGACTTCTTTTTCCAAACCATTTTTAAGAAAGGAAAAGTATTATATGAAAAATAATCAATTTAAATTGACAAAAGAGTGGTTGATAAAGGCTCAGAATGATTTAAGAGCAGCAGAAATTCTTTATAAAGAAAAAGGACCCTCAGATACTTTATGTTTTCATTGTCATCAGGCAGTTGAAAAATACTTGAAAGCTTATTTGGTTTTTAAAAATATTTATTTTGAGAAAATTCATCGTTTATGGGAATTAGCTAAACTCTGTTCTAAAGAAAATAAAGAATTTTTGAACTTTGAAGAAGAACTAAAGACTTTAGATGCTTATTATATTGAATCTCGTTATCCACCAGAAATAAAAGCTTATTCTCGCCAGGAATGTAAAAAAGTTTTAGATATTGCTGAAAAATTAGCTCAATTTATTCTCAATAAAATCAACAAAAAATTATAAAATTATGTCATGGAGATTTGAAAAATTTGAGCCAAAAATGGAAAGAAAAAATCTGAATTAAATTTTTTTAAATATGTTTGTTTTATTAATAATTTTATCAATAATTATTTTGGTTCTCTTAGGAATCAGCTTATTTTTTCTTTTCAAGAAAAGGAAAGTAACTCAATTGGAAAGGAGTTTGGGGATGGTTTTGTTTTTGGTTAAGATGCCTAGATATGAGAAGAAAGAGGAAAAACCAGATATTAAAGCTTTGATTGGAAAGATGGAGCAGGTCTATTCTAATTTTTTATATTTAAAAAGGCCAGGATTTATTGAAAGATTTCTTTATGGTTTACCCCGGGTGGCTTTGGAAATTACCTCTGAAGTAGGAGGAACAGATATTTCATTTTATGTAGCTGTTCCTACTAATTTGGAAACTGCTTTGGAAAAATATATTCAAGGAGCCTATCCTGGAGCAATTTTAGAAAAAGTTCCCCAAGATTATACTGTTTTTGAACCAGGGGGAAAGGTAGCTGGTGGTTATTTGAAATTAAAAAAGCCAGCTTATTTTCCTTTAAATACTTATAGAAATTTAGAAGCAGATCCTTTAGAAATTATTGCCAATGCCTTGAGTAAAATTTATCCTGAAGAGGGAGCAGCAATTCAATTAGTCATCAGGCCAGCTACTTTTAAATTAAAAGAAAAGGGAGAAAAAGTCATTTTTGAAATTAAACAAGGAAAGTCAATTAAATCAGCTATCGCTGAGGCTCAAAAAAGTAAATTTTTGGAAATTTTAGAAGTCTTTTCAGAAGCAATTTTTCCAAAAAAAGAGAAAGCTCAACCCCTTGGAATTCAGCCCAAGCCCTATGAAGAATCCACTGTTCAGGCTATTCAAGCTAAAATCCAGAAACCAATAATGGAAGTAAATATTAGAATAACTGGAGTGGCCAAAGAACAATGGAGAGCAGAAGAAATCTTGCATCATTTAGAATCAGCTTTTTCTCAGTTTTATAGCAGCAACAATGATTTGGAACTAATTAAATTAAAGAAAAGAGCTTTAAGGAAGTTGATTTATGATTTCAGCTTTAGAAATTTTAAAGAAAATCAAGGTAATACCTTAAATTTGGAAGAATTAGCCAGCATTTATCATTTCCCCCTTCCCCATATTGAAGCCCCTCATATCAAATGGGTAAAAGCTAAAGAAGTTGCTCCTCCCACTGAATTGCCTTCTAGTGGCTTAAATTTAATTGGAAAAGCTATCTTTCGGGGTGAGGAAAAAGATGTCTATTTTGCTTCAGCTGATGACAGAAGAAGACATTTTTATATCGTTGGTCAAACTGGAACTGGTAAAACCAGTTTATTAAGGGAAATAATTCGCCAAGATATTGAAAAAGGAGAAGGAGTAGGAGTGATCGATCCTCATGGGGATTTAATTGAGTATACTTTGGCTAATATCCCCAAAGAGAGGGTAGAGGATGTGGTTTTGTTTGAACCATTTGATATGGAGAGACCTTGCGGTTTGAACATGTTGGAATGGGATTTACCAGAACAAAAGGATTTTGCTGTTTCGGAAATGATCGCCATTTTTTCTAAATTGTTTCCTCCAGAAATTATTGGCCCAATGTTTGAGCATTATATGAGAAATGCCATGTTAGCCATTATGGCTGATAAAGAAAATCCAGGAACTTTAGTAGAAATTCCCAGAATCTTTACTGATCAAGAATTTATGGAAGATAGATTGAGAAAAGTAAAAGATCCTTTAGTCAGGAATTTCTGGTTAAAAGAATGGGCCCAGACTACTGGTGAGACCCGCTCTGATATGTTAGGCTACGTTGTTTCCAAAGTAGGAAGGTTTGTGGAAAATGAGATGATGAGAAATATTATTGGCCAGAGCCATTCTGGATTTGATTTAGCAAAAATTATGGATGAAGGAAAGATATTTTTGGCTAATTTATCAAAAGGTCAAACCGGAGAAATAAATAGTTCTCTTTTAGGCTTAATCTTGGTTTCAAAAATGCAAATTGCAGCTATGAGAAGAGGGAAAATTCCAGAAGAACAAAGAAGAGATTTCTATTTATATATTGATGAGTTTCAGAACTTCACCACTAACACCGTTGCCACCATTTTATCTGAAGCCAGGAAATATAGATTAAATCTAATTTTAGCTCACCAATTTATTCCCCAATTAACTGAGGAAATCAAAAACGCAGTGATGGGAAATGTCGGAACCATTGCTTCATTTAGAGTAGGGCCTATCGATGCCGAATTTTTAGAAAGACAATATGAACCAGAATTCTCAAAATTTGACTTAGTTAATCTTGATAATTTCCAATTCATTCTTAAGATGATGATAAAAAACAAAATTTCTTCTCCCTTTAAGGTAAAAACAATTAAACCCAGAGAAGGTAATCCAAAAATTGTAGAACCGATAAAGAAACTCTCTAAATTAAAATATGGAAAACCAAAATCCTTAGTGGAAAGAGAAATAATGGAAAGGTCGAAACTAGGATAAAACCATGACTGAAACTCAATTAAAGGAAAAATATAAAAAAGAAATAGAAAAGATAATAAAGAAAATAAAGAAGGAATACCGACCATTAAAAATTTTTCTTTTTGGCTCTTTTGTTTGGGGGAAATTTAATCCCGATTCCGATCTGGATTTATTTATTATAAAAAACACCACTAAGAAGAAATTAGATAGAATTTATGAGGTCTATAAGCTTTTATGGGATAAAAGAATACCTTTGGATATTTTAGTTTATACTCCAAAGGAGGTAAAAAAAAGATTGGAGATGGGAGATTTTTTTATTGAAGATATTATTGAAAATGGGAAATTAGTTTATGAAAGAAAATTGAGAAAAATTAACTCCTTATGGGGTAGCTATCCGTTACCCTGGTGGTTTTCCAGAAGGAATTTCTGAAAAAGAAACTAAAAGAGTCTTTGAATTAGCAAAAGAAATTAAGGATTTAGTATTAAGTAAAATTGAATTTAAATAGAGTTAATTGAGAAAGTATTTTTCAAATTATGAAAAGTCCAGAAAGGCCAAAATTTAGAGAGAAACCTAGAGAAACCTTTGAAGAAGAAAGAAATATTGAAAAGTTGAGAAATTTTTCTGAGAAAACAGCAGAAAGATTAAGAGAAGAAGTGCCAGTTGATAATGATTGCCGAATTGATATGGAGGCTTTTAGAGGGATTTATTCTTCAGAAAATATCGAAGGAAATAAACAAAGAATAAAAGAGTTTGAAATGAAAATTTTTCCTGGTTTAACTCCCGAAGAAATTAAAAAAGAAAAGTTGAAAAAGAAGGGAGAGCAGCTAGAAATCTTAACTAACTTAATTTTCAACAAACTTTTAGGACCAGAATTCATTTGTGTTAGAACTTCTCTTTATGATGATTGGAGAAATAAAGTGGATGAATTAATTTTGGAAAAGGAAACTGGTAATGTAGTTTGTGCCTTTGATGAAGTTGGGGATATAATGGGTCCTCGATTTGAAGCGAAAAAACAAAAAATTTTAGAAAAAAATATAAAGGGAGGAGCAGAAATAAAATATGGATTGGGAATGGAAAATGGAAAATTGGTTTTAAAATCTCAAGAAAATATCCCCATTTTCTATTTGGCTTTACTAGAAAAAGCGATTGAAAAAGGAGTAAGAGAATTTATTCCTTCTTTTGAAGAAAAATCAGATTATGAAAAAAGAATATTTAATTATTTTATTTTAACT
>JASEJS010000020.1 GCA_030016765.1 Patescibacteria group bacterium | reverse complement strand
AAAAAGTGTAATGGTCGGTGGTATCTTTATCTAAATGTTCTTCAACAAATTTTCCGATTTCCACTAATCTACCATCGATGAGAATTTTTTCAGAATAAGGTAAACTACTATTCGTATAATAGGGCACTTCCTTTGTTCCAGCAGTAATAATATCTGGATACCTTGCTTTGTCCTTTAATGCTAGACGGTAGCTTAAGCTTTCAGCTGGCGTTTGTTCTAAATTATAAATATTTCCAGTTTCTTTTTGATATTTGACTAATCTTTCTCTCATAAAATCTAATACTTCTGAAGCAAATCTTCTTCCTCTTTTTGAAGCAATATTTTCACCAAGGAAATTTAAAAGGGCTTCATTCATTCCTACTAGACCAATAGTAGAAAAATGATTTCCATAATAAGCTCCTCTCATCTTTTTCACTCCGGCCAAATAAACCTTAGAGTAAGGATATAAACCTTTTTCAATTAAATTTTCAATCACTTTTCTTTTGATTTCCAAAACCTCCTTTGCCAAATCCATTACTTTTGCCAATCTCTCAAAAAATTCTTTTTTGGTTTTTGAGAGATAGCCGATTCTGGGTAGATTGGCAGTAATGACACTGACTGAACCAGTTAATGCTCCTGAACCAAACAGTCCTCCCCCACCCCGATTGTAAAGTTCACGCAAGTCGAGCTTCAATCTGCAGCACATTGAACGCACATCCTCTGGTTTCATATCTGAACTAATGTAATTTGAATTATGAGTAAGAACTTTTCCTTCAATCACAAAAAGGTGGGTGGGGCTGTCAACATTCAAATCAAAAACTTCAAAATTACCTTTGAGGGTTTTTATCTCAATAATTTCTTCAGCTGAAATCTTTTTTGCCTGATTGCTTATGACCTGATCACAAAAAAGATTTTGTTTATAAATAGAGCTCAAAACTTGATATTTAGGAGAAAAAGCTATTTTATTTCTTAAACCACCAATCACAATCTTTAAATCATCGGGAGTAATCTTTCCTCGAGAGCGGTATTTTACTTTTTCATAAACATATTGAAGATCTTTTTCTAATCCTTGGCCCTCCTTTTTTATTTTATTCAAAAGTTCAAAAATTATTGGAGCTAATCCATGATAATCTCCGAGGCAAGGTTTTTTAAATCTCAATTTTTTTGATTTTTTATTTTTTTCTTTAGAAATAAAACCAATTTTTTCAGCAAACTCTTTTGCATATCTTCCCAAGATTTGAATTTGATATCCTTCTCTTTTAATTTTTACTCTTGAAAGAATGCCAATCTTTAATAATAATCTTTGAACATCATAAATTATCTTTGAACTAGTTAAAGTGAGAAAAATATCTCCCTTTTTACTAACTGTGCCATCGCTTTCAAAGAGTCCTTTAAGAAAATTAATTATATTTTCTTTAGTAGTTAAAAAGAAAATCTTTGGAATTTCTTTGTCTTTTCTTTTCACATAATCTAGACCCAAATATAAAAGAAATTGGCGCATTATTACTGAACTCCATTCCAAAGAATGAGCTTTTTTATTTTTCCCTACAATTCTTTCATCTATAGCAAAAGAGTGGCCAAATAATTTTCTAATAATTTTTTTGAAATCATTCAAAATATCTTTATCTGCATTTACAAAAGTCATCCTTGGAAATTTTTTGCCATTCCCATAATAATTTCCATCACCAACAAGGTAGCCAATGAATCTTGATAAATCCGGAGATAATTTTTTTGGAATTTTAATCAAATTGGCATTAACGCTTTGAGGAGCAGCTAAAAAAACGAAGCCAGAAAGATCATTAATATTTTTGAAATTTAGATTTGGTTTTAAAAATATAAATTCCTTTTCCTTAATTTCATCAATTGTTTTCTTTTCTAGTTGGTCATCATTTAATTTAAAAATTTCAAAATTTTCTTCATCGTTTAAATTTAGCTTTATTCCTGAACTAAGGGTTATTTCTTTTGGTTTAAAAGTTAAAATTCTATCACTTAAATTTAACTTGGAAGCTGGTTTTAAAGTACCATCAACTAAAGGAAATCGATGATTGGGAGTAGATCTTATTTTTGTTCCATCTTTTAAAATTATTTCAATCAAGGTATCAGATTTTAATTTAAATACTTTTTTGACTTTCCTATATTTTTTTTCAGTTAAGATGGAATCTCCTGGTTGAATTTGACTAATTGGAGTTGGTCCTTGATTCTTTTTTTCTACTAAGGTATTTCCAGCTAGGCAAAAATAATTTATTCCATATTTTGCTGAGGCCTCAAAAATACCATCAAAGGCTGGTTCATCCCAAGGAAAATCCTTAGTGATATTGATCGTTGGAATGGGAAAGGAATTGTGAACTAGTAATTGATCGGCAACAAAATTTTCGCTTTCAGTCGAAAAATCATAAACCATTCCTCGAGAAGAGTTTGTTTTTTCAATTTTTTTAACTTTAAAGAATGAAATTTCCCCCTTCTCTATTTCTTTTAGAGCTGGGGGTATTTCGATTTTTAATTTTCGAGCATAGTTTATAACTTTTTTTACTTTTTCTAAAGAAGTAGAATTATCAATTCGAAATTTATTAAAAATCCGATTTTTTGTGTTTTTATATTTTCTTCGCAAAGAATCATAATAATAAAGTTCTTTCTCTAAAATATTTTTAACAACGTTTTCAAGACCACTTTCTTTTATTGGAACTTTAGAAATAGTATGAGAATCCTTAGATTTTAATTTTTCATTTCGCCAAATATTTACTCGCCAATTAGGTTTTCCTTTTAGATAATATTTGGTTATAGTATGGAAAATTCCCAATTGTTTTAAAAGAGTCGAAATTCCATAAATCAATTCTCGTGAAATTGAACTAACTGATATTTCTTTAGAAGTAATTTTAGCATCTCCTTTGAAATAAGCTTTGAGAAATATTTTTTTGTGTTGAGGAGGAAGCTCATAGATAATCTCTGGCACTCTTTTCTCTAAATTATTTCCAATTTCGAATATCTCAGTTATTACTCTTCTTAAAAGTTTAGAATGAACTCTTATCTCAATTAAATTTCTTTGCTTAATTTCCCGAAAAACAATTGGAATTTCTGGCCATATTTTATTAATTAAATTGCCAATATGATAAGCTAATCTTTTTTCTTTTTTAAGATTAAGCCCTAAGCTTATTCCTCCATATTTTTTGTTTTTCTCTGCTGAACCTTCAGCACAATACCAACCTAAAAATTCTACTAATTCTTTATTAACAGGAAGATAGTTGGAAATTTTTATTTTAGAGCCAGCTAAATTTATTTTTGCTTTGGCAAGATCAAAATCTCCCAGTTTATTTGAAATCCAAGTTAAAGGAAAAACTGAAAGATGGCCAATTGAATTTTTATAAATTCTTTTCTGCCATAATCTTTTGCCATTTTTCTTTAATACTTCTCGAACATAAATTCCTTTTTCTTTTCCTCTATTAATAAATTCTCTAATCAGAGAAATTTTTGAAATTTTGTTTTCTCCCGAAGGGACAATTTTTGGTGCTACTAAATAATCGCCTATTTGTAATTTCGAAGCTTCAAAACTTTGAATTTTTCCATCTTTTAATACTAAAACTGAATGGAAAGGAGTAACTTTGATATTAAATCCTCCCACTGTCCAAATTTGCAAAAGATTATTTTCGGGATGACGAATTAAAAAGTTAACCTTTTGCCAGTCCAATTTTCCATTTTTCATTCCTAAACATTTTATATTTAGTTTTCTGGTGTCTAAAACTTGACAGTTTTTTTCTTTAATAAAAATTGGAGAATGCCTGGTCATCAATTTATCGATGTATTCCCCAATCCTTACCAATTTTATTTTTCCTGAATTTTTAATTGGGCAAAGACATTCTCCATCTACACTAAATGTTCTTCCAAATTTATCGCCTTCAAGCCAAGCTTCATAAAGAGCTTTGTTAAAGATTTTCATTTCTTCCTCAAATTCTCCATAGGTTTCCTTTTGGGGTTTCCCTCCAATAATTACTGGTTGATTTTTAAAAACCGGAGAAGGTTTCAAATCTAAAGTAATATTTGAAAAAGGACTTTGAAAACCCACACGAGTCGGCGTAGCCATGTTAAATAAAAATTCCTGGAGGGCTTGTTTTACTTGTCGATAATTTAAATTGTCATAGCGAATAAAAGGAGCTAAAAGGGTGTCAAAATTGCTAAACGATACTGCTCCGGCTACTTCTCCAGCCAAAGTAAATGTAAAATTGACTGCTTGACCTAAAGCAGATTCAAGATGTTTTGGCGGTTTTGAATCCAATTTTCCAGGAACTCCGCCAAAGCCTCTTAATAAAAGATCGTAAAGATCCCAGCCTGAACAATAGACGCCTAAAGTATCCAATTTATCTAAATGTAAATCACCTGATTCATGGGCCTCTCTGATTTCTTTAGGATAAATTTTGTTTAGCCAATATTTTCTAATGACATGGGAAGTGACATAATGATTCATTCCTTGCAAGGAAAAAGCCATGTTGGCATTTTCTTTCACTTCCCAATCTAATTGCTCTAAATATTGGTCTACCCTCTCTACTGCTTCTTCAGTGGCTCTGACTGCCTCTCTAATTCTTCTTCTTTGTTCTCGATATAAAATATAGGCCTTGGCAGTTTCCACCAGGCCTTCTAAAATTAAAACTTCCTCAACAATGTCTTGAATTTGTTCAACAGTAGGAATTTCCTCCTTTTTGAATCTTCGATTTAAAATCTGGACTACTTTGTCAGAAAGTTTTTTTGCCCTCTGACCATCACCCTGGCCAGTAGCAGTTAAGGCTTTAAAAATGGCATCTGAAATCCTCTCCTGGTTAAATTCAACAATAGTGCCATCTCGCTTTTTTACTTTAGTAATTTTATTAACAGCCATAAATTACTCTATTTTACCTCAACAAAAAAATGGGTCAAATCCGGATTATCCACAGAAATTTTAAAATAAATAGAGAAAATTTAATTAAAATCCAGTGGCAATTACCGTTACCTTTATTTCTCCTTTTTTCAGTTTTTCATTCTGAACTGCTCCAAAAATCACTTTAGCTTCAGGATTAATCTCTTGAGTAATAACCTGGGCGATCTGATCAATTTCAGAAAGGGAGATATCTTTGCCAGAAACATTAAATAAAATTCCTTTTGCTCCTTTGGGAGATGTATCAAGTAAAGGAGAATTAATGGCTAGCTTAGCTGCCCTCTCTGCTCGCTTTTCTCCTTTGGCCTTCCCTATTCCAAACAAGGCAGTTCCAGAATCCTTCATAATCGAACAGACATCGGCAAAGTCAACATTGATTATTCCTGGGAGTAAAATTAAATCAGAAATTCCTTTAACTGCTTGTCGTAAGATCTCATCACAAATCCAAAAGGCATTTGAAACTTTGGTTTTTGGATCTAAAATTTCTAATAATTTATCATTTTTAATGACAAGCAAAGCATCGACTTTTTCTTTAAGTTTCTTCAAGCTATTTTCGGCAATATTCATTCTCGAAACACCTTCAAAAGAGAAAGGTTTGGTCACTATAGCAATGGTCAAACTACCTAAATTTTTGGCAATTTCAGCTATAACTGGTGAGGCTCCCGAACCAGTACCTCCACCCAGTCCACAGGTGAGAAAAACCAGATCAGAATCTTTCAAAATTTCTGAAATCTCCTCTCTCTGCTCTTCAGCAGCTTTTTGACCAATTTCTGGATTCATCCCAGCTCCCAAACCTTGGGTTAATTCTTTCCCAATTCTTAATTTCAAATGGGCCCTAGCCTTTCTAAGATCCTGAGCATCGGTATTGATAGCTATTAATTCCACTCCTTGAATCTTGCATTTCATCATCCTGGAAACAGTATTTGAACCTGAACCTCCCACCCCTACTATTTTAATTTTCGTATTCATATTTTTAGGGAATGAAGATTTTAAATATTCTCTTTAATTTAGCTCCAATTCCTTTACCTGAAAAACCTGATTCCCTTTCCATATCAACTCCTTTCAAAACCAATCCGCAAACCAAAGCTAAAGCCGGGTCTTCCTGAAGGAGAGAAAATCCTTGAGGTTTTCCAATCCGACAGGGTAAGCGCAATTCTTTTTTAGCCAGCTCTACAATTTTTGGCAATTTTGCCCCTCCTCCAGTTAAAACTACTCCCGCTGGCAAAAGACCTTGCCTAGAAATCTTTTTTAGTTCTTTGTTAATTTCTCCAAAAATCTCAGAAACCCTGGCTTCAATAATTTCGATTAACTGCTTATGAGAAAAAATTAGAGGTTCTCCTGAATCCATTTCGATTCTTATTTTTTTATCAGTTCCCCTGGCTGTCTTAGGAGGCTGAGGGGATTGAAACAAACAGCTGCCAAACTCCAATTTTATTCTTTCGGCAATATCAATATCAGATTTTAGAAAAATGGCAATATCATTGGTGATATGGCTGGAGCCGATTGGTAAAATAGCCATATGTAAAAGATCTCCTTCCTCAAATACTGCCAGGCTAGTGGTTCCAGCTCCGATATCCAAAAGAGCTACTCCTAATTCTTTTTCTCGGGGAGTAAGACAGGCTCTCGAGCTAGCTAAGGGAGAGATCACGATATCAGCAATTTGAAGACCAGCATCCAAAACAGCCTGAGTCAAATTTTTTAAATAGGGAGTAAATCCACAGAGAATTAAGACTTCTGCTTCCAATCTTACTCCCTGCATTCCTAAAACCTCTTTTATTCCTTTTTCTCCATCAACGATAAATTCTTTAGGAAAAACTTCTAAAATTTCTCTATTGGGAGGAAGGGAAAGGGTCTGGCTAGCAGCTAAAACTCTCTCCACATCCTCTGAGGAGATTTTCTGGTCAGCTCGAGAAACTGAAACTAGACCGCGAGAAGTAGTAGAAAATATATGGCCACCTCCAATATTGACATAAACAGAATCAATTTTTTGATTTATTTTTTCTTGAATTTTTTTAAAAGAGGTTCGAATAAGATTGGCTACCTCAGAAGGATTAATCACAACTCCTCTTCTAATTCCTGAAGAGGGTTCTTCTGACTGGGCTAAAACTTCAACCTCTTTGCTTTTCCTCCAAAGCCCTACTAAAATTTTTATTGTTGCTGTACCGAGGTCCAAACCAGTTATAATTCGACCTTTAGCCATTATTTAAAAAATAATTTAATATATTGGTTTTGTTTTTCTTCCATTTCTTTCGCCTTTTCTTCAGAAATCTCATGATTATATCCCAGTAAATGTAAAATACCATGGATTAAAACCCGAGCCAATTCCTTTTCAAAACTCGAGCCATATCTCTTAGCATTTTTTTTAACTTCTCTAAGACAGATAACTATTTCTCCCAAACTTGGAATTTTTTGAAGGGGTCCTACTTTAAAATTTTCTAATAAAACTTTTGTTTCAGGGAAGGCCAAGACATCGGTCACCCGATTTTTTCCTCGATATCTTTTGTTAATTTTTCTTATCCTTCCCTGGCCAATTAAAGCAATTGATAAATCAGCCTCTTTTTTTTCTTCTTTTAAAACTTTTTGAGCTATTTTTTTCAAAAATTCCTCATCAATAGGATTAGTAGTTAAATTATTAATTTCAATCATAATTTATCCGAATTAACAATTACTTTTTTCTTTCACCTAATTTTTTTAATCTTTCATATTCTTTTTTTAATTCCTCTCTTCTCAAGGCTGCTCTTTTTTTCATTTGTTCAGATTTTTTTCTTTCCCTAAACCTGATTTTCCTGGCCCGAACCAAAATCCCGCTTTGCTGAACTCTTTTTGTAAAACGCCGAATTAGACTTTGACTAGTTTCTCGATTTTGTTTTTTAACTTCAAGGATCATATTATGGCAATTTCATTGGTTTTCCACTTAAAAGATGTAAATGCAAATGGTCAATCAGTTGTCCCCCAGCTCGACCAACATTAATTATTAGTTTGTAGCCTTTTAGATTTTTTTCTCTAGCTATTTTCTGGGCAACCAAAATTAATTCTCCAATTAAAGCTTTATCTTCAGTTTTGAGATGGTCTACTGAAGGGATGTGCTTTTTAGGAATAATTAAAAAATGAATTGGAGCTCGAGGATTAATATCTTTAAAAGCAATGGTTTGATTATCTTCATAAATAATTTCGGATGATATTTCCTTATTGGCAATTTTACAAAAAACACACTCGCTCATATTCGTAGGATTATTTCTTTAGTCTTTTTTCCACCTCCTTTACTACTTTCTCTAATTTTACTATCTCTTGCCTTCCCGTAGCCATATCCCTGATAATGATTGTGTCTTCCAAAGCCTCCTTTTGGCCTAAAATTAAAACATATTTTACTCCAATTTTATTGGCCCTACTCAATTGAGCTTTTAAAGAATCTCGACCGAGAGACTCAGAAATCAAAATTCTTTGCTTTCTAAAATCTTCCAAAATTTTTAGGCTTTTTCTTTTAGCCAAAGGGCCCAATTGAGCTAAAAAAATCTTAGGGGGAGCTGATTCTAAGAACTTCATACCTTTTTCTTTCATCACTCCAATAATCCTCTCTATTCCAGCTGCTCCTCCACAAGCTGGAGTTTCTTTTCCTCCCAAAAGCTTAACCAAACCATCGTATCTTCCTCCTCCTCCTAAAGCTCCTTGAGTTCGACCTGTTTCACTTTCCTCATATATTTCAAATACAGTTTTAGTATAATAATCTAATCCTCTGACTAAATAAGGATCTAAATGATAGGGTAACTCAATTTCATCTAAAAATTCCAAAACCTCTCGAAAATGATTATGACATTCTTCACAAAGATGATCTAACATCTGGGGAGCCCGAGATATCAGCGATCGGCATTTTTCTTCTTTACAATCTAAAATTCTCAGAGGGTTTTCTCTCAATCTCCTCTTGCAATCAGAACATAAAGCAGCTTCTCTAGATCTAAAGAAACTTGTTAAAAGCTTTTTATAATAGGGTCGACACTGACTGTCTCCAATGCTATTTATCTTAATAATTAAATTTTTTAATCGAATCTCTCTTAAAATATTATAAAAGATCTGAATAATTTGGGCATCTATTAGCGGACTTTTCTCTCCAAAGATCTCAAAATCAAGCTGCCAGAATTGACGAAAGCGACCTAACTGAGGTTTCTCATATCGGAAACAAGGGCCAAAATACCAAAGCTTAACTGGTTGAGGAAGGTTAAACATTCCGTGTTGAAGGTAGGCTCGGGCTACAGGAGCAGTCAATTCTGGTCGTAAGGTTAAATAATCCCCTCCTTTAGTTCTAAGAGTAAACATCTGTTTTCCAACAATATCAGTAGCTATTCCAATTCCCTTTAAAAAGAGTTCTGTTTCTTCTAAAATAGGAGTATCTATTTTTTTAAATCCATAAAAATTAGCAATATTTTCAGAGACTTTGTAAATTCTTTGAAAATATTTTTGCTCCTCTGGTAAGATATCATGCATTCCAGTAGGTGATTGAAATTTAGGTTTCTTTACCATGTTAGTAGGCAGGGGCTTCGATTTTAGCTAAAGCAGAAAAAGGCCAGAGTCTGAGGAAAACTCGGCCAATAATATTTTCCCTAGGCAATGGTCCCCAGCGCCTAGAATCAAAAGAAGAAAATCGATTATCTCCTAAAACAAAATATTCATCTTTGCCTAAAGAAATTCGAATATCCCCAGGAGTTTTTAAAGATGGAGGGAGATAGCTTGATTCATCTAAAATTAAAGCCCGAGAATTTTGATAAATTATTACCTTTCCTCCTTCAATCTCTATTGTTTCTCCAGGAAGTCCAACAATTCTTTTAATAAAACGCTGAGAAGGATTTTGAGGATATTTAAAAACCACTACCTCCCCTCTCTGGAGGTCTCGAAATCGATAAGAAATTTCATCAATAATTAAATAATCGCCATTTTCAAAATTGGGCTCCATTGATTGTCCCTTAACCAAAAATGGTTGGAAAATAAAATAGCGAATGGGGGCAACTATTAAGACAGCAATAATAACAATTTTTAAAATTTCCCAAATAAAAATAAGGAAGTTTCTCATGATTTATCTCATTATAACAAGATTTTTCAGTTTGGCAAATTAGTTTAATCTATCATCTCTTAATGCTACAATAATCATAACCAATTCGTAATTCGTAGAGGTATGATTTTAATTGTTGGTTTGGGCAATCCCGGAAAAAAATTTCAAAAAACTCGCCACAACCTTGGCTTTAGAATAGTTGAGAATTTTCAAAAAGAAAAAAAATTTTCAAATTGGAAATTTGAAAAAGAATTTAAAGCTGAGATTTCAAAGGGAATTTTAAATAGCAAAAAAATAATTTTAGCTAAACCTCAAACATTCATGAATTTCTCCGGAAAAGCAGTAAAATTTTTAATAAATAGATATTTCCTCAAAAAGAGTAAAATTAATGCCATGGCATCAGTTTTACCTTGGTTTGAAAATCTGTGGATTGTCCATGATGATATTGATTTACCATTAGGCGAAATCAGAATTTCAAAAGGCAGAGGGGCAGCTGGTCATAAAGGAGTAGAATCAATAATTAAGGCCATAAATTCAAAAAATTTTGTTAGATTTCGAATCGGAATTCAACCTAAAACTGGTAAACCAAAAAATTTGGAAAAATTTGTTCTCCAAAAATTTAATAAGAAAGAAGAGAAAATTGTTAAAGAAGTTATTGAAAAAACAACTGAAGCAATTGAGATGACAATAAAAGAAGGAATAGAAAAAGCAATGGGTGAGTTTAATAAATAAAAAAGGGACGCAAAAATTGTAAACGTCCCATATGACTTATTATTTTTTATGTTTTTCTAAGTACTT
>JASEJS010000019.1 GCA_030016765.1 Patescibacteria group bacterium | reverse complement strand
TTCAGAAAATCTCTGCCCTGTTCTTTGATTATTTAGCGGCGAAAATTCTCTCTCGCTGTATTCCCTTTTCTTCTGCCTAGGCAGCGTTGGTAAATACATATCAGCGATGGCAAATACTGCTTCAAAACCTGGCATTTTTCTTTCACCTCCTAATTTTTTTATTTTTTTTGCGTTGCTATCCCCAATTTTAGAGATAACTTCGAGAACTGCCCATTTTGGAGCGCGTCCCTCCTTGAAGAAGCTCCGCAAAGCCTTCCAAAATTGACATTGCCACCAAAAAGTTATCTCTTTCCTCAGGGATAGCTCTCAAGCCATATTTAGACTTCTCAAATCTTAGCCTCAGAGCTATCCCCGAGTTTATTTTTTTAAGGTACTATCTTGAAGTTTCCACTTCTATCATTATTTTAGGTTATACCATTTGGCAAAGTCAATAGTTTAAAATAACTGTTTTATTCGCTTCGCTCACCCAGAGTTACTCTAAAGATTTTTTCTTGCTTATTTCTCAAAATCTTTAAAACCACTTTATCTCCAGGATTATATTTCATAATAATTTTTCTCAAATGATTTTCAATGGTGATTTTCTCTCCATCCCATTCCAAAATAATATCGTTTTCTTTCAAACCGGCTTTATCTGCTGCTGATCCTGGAACAACTGCTGGTCTGTCCATTAAATACCATCCACCATATTGGTCTCTGTTCCATCTGGTGATCCAAGCTCCGTAATTGACTGGGAGATCTTTTTCTTTTTGGAGCTCATCTGTAATCACAAAATACCAAATTCCTAAGTAGGGATAAACTATCTTGCCAAATTTTTTTACTTGTTCAATATCTTTTTTGGCTTTGTTAATGGGAATGGCAAAGCCAACATTTTGGGCTTCCAAAACCATAGCCGTATTTATTCCCATTACTTCTCCTTTTAAATTTAAAAGCGGCCCTCCAGAATTTCCCTTATTAATAGCGGCATCGGTCTGGATAACATCTTCAATGGTTTCAACTAATCCTCCACCTGAAGCAGTAATAGTCCTTCCCAATCCAGAAATTACCCCCACTGAAACTGAATTTCTAAATTCTCCCAAGACATTACCTATGGCAATTACGGTTTGGCCAATTTGTAATTTATCAGAATCGCCAAGTTTTACAGTAGGAAATGGTTTTAAAGTAAGTTTTCCATTTTGGTCAACTATTTTTTCTTGTTCAATTTTAATAATGGCTGTATCCTGAACCGAATCTTTGGCTAAAACCTTGGCTGGAAATTTTCTGCCATCAATAGTAAAAACAGTATAATCGGCTTTTTCATCTAAAACCACATGTTTGTTAGTTAAAATCATCCCATCTTCAGAAACAATAAAACCGGTTCCACCACCAATTTCTTTTTTTTCAATTCTTTCTCGGTACTCAGGGATCTGAAACGGGAATTCTTCAAAAGGAGAAATCCAATATTCTTCCAAAATTTTAATATCTTTGGTAATAATAATGCTGACTACCGCTGGTGAAACCTCTTTCACTACCTGAATAATCTTCTCTTCCTCACTCGTCTGGGGTTGGTATTCCTTTTGAATAATTGGTTGCTTTTCAATTATTTTTTCAATAACTCTGGGTCCAGGGATCTCAATATTTATTTTTGAAAGTTGCTCTTTGATTTCAGAATAAAGATAATTAATAGAAATTGCTCCAGCCAAAAAACCAAAAAAAGAAGAAATGAAAACAGTTAGAATTATTAGCCAAAATCTTCGATTTGGCCAAAATTTGGGAATTTTGATCTTAGGCAATTCAATTTTTGGCAAATCATATAAAGACATAATCTAATCATATTTTAGATAATTTCTCCCTTTTGTCAAAAATAGTCTAAAGTTCACAACAATTTGAGTAATTCAAATTAAAACAAAATAATCCTATTAACGTTTTAATCTTGCTATAGCAAGATTAAAACGTAATCAGTTGGAAACTCAGCTAAATTGTGGAAAAACCAATAAAATAGTTGCCTCCTTAATAGGATACTAATCACTAATTTTAATTTTTCTTATATTTTTCTCTAAAAATTCAAATTTTATTATTAAGGTATCTTTTGGTAAAATTTTTTCAATATGATCTGCCCATTCAATAGCCACTATGTTTTGAGGATTTTTAATAATTTCTTTAAATCCCAAATCTAAAATCTCTTTTGGTTTTTTAATTCGATAACAATCAATATGATAGAAATTGTTAAATTGTTTAATTGTGAAATTGTTTAATTGAAATCGTTTAACAATTACAAAGGTAGGGCTTAATATCTTCTCTTTTATCCCTAATCCTTTAGCAAATCCTTTTAAAAAAGTGGTTTTCCCTCCTCCGAGAACTCCTTTTAAACCAATTACCAAGGCTGTTTTTTTAGGTTTGGTTTTTAAAATTTCCTTGGCTAAAATTTCCCCTAATTTTTTAGTTTGAGAAGGATTACTGGTTAAATACGCTTTCCTCATTGACTTTTAGATGAAAATAGGATAATTTTTAATAATGCCTCAAAAAATTATTGGTGAAGTAAAAATCTCTCCAGCTATCCTTAATATAACACAAAAGATAAAAAATGTTTCTGATTTTAAAGAGAGAATTGAAGAGTTTTTAGAAAAAAATATTACTGAGATTTTAGAAATTATTTTAGGGGGGGCAATCGATCTTGAGGCTTCAGATATCCATATCGAACCAAGAGAAGAAGAAGCTAAGATCCGATTAAGATTAGATGGGATTTTACAAGATATTTTATTTATTGAAAGAAAAATATATGAAAGTTTACTTTCTCGAATTAAACTTCTTTCTGGAATGAAATTAAATATTACTGATCGGCCTCAGGATGGCCGGTTTTCTATTTTAATCGAAAAGATAGCCATTGAAATTAGAGCTTCCTCTCTTCCAGCTGAATATGGAGAATCAATTGTTTTGAGAATTTTGAATCCAAAGAGTTTAATTGAAATAGAAGCCTTAGGTTTAAGAAAAGATTTGATTGAAATCTTTAAAAGAGAAATAAAAAGGCCAAATGGAATGATTATTGTTACCGGTCCTACTGGTTGCGGAAAAACTACCACCCTTTATGCAATTTTAAAAAGAATTCAGAGGCCAGAAATTAAAATCATTACTATTGAAGATCCAATTGAATATCATTTAAAAGGAATTTCTCAGACTCAGGTTAATCCAAAAGCAGGCTATGATTTTGCCAATGGTCTAAAATCAATTATGCGTCAAGATCCAGATGTAATTTTGGTGGGAGAGATTAGAGATTTAGAAACAGCTAAAACTGCCCTTCAGGCAGCTTTAACTGGACACTTAGTTTTGAGCACTTTACATACCAATGATGCAGCTGGCACAGTGGTTAGATTAACTACTTTAGGAGCTGAACTATCCAATATTGGACCAGCCATAAATTTAGCCATTGCCCAAAGGTTAGTAAGAAAAGTTTGCAAAAAATGTGTTCAATTAAAAAAAATATTTCCAGAAGAATTAAAAAAAATAAAAAAAGAACTCAACTCTTTAAAAATAATTAAAAATTTAAAGTTAACTTCGAAATTAAAAATCCCTCAAATAAAGGGCTGCAGATATTGCAATTTTACTGGCTACCGAGGCAGGATTGGGATTTTTGAAGCATTTTTAGTAGATGAAGAAATGGAGAAATTTATTTTAAAAAATCCTTCTATTGCTGCTCTAAGACAAAAGGCAATAGAAAAGGGAATGATCACTATGAAACAAGATGGATTAATAAAAGTTTTAGAGGGGATTACTACTATTGAAGAGGTAGAGAGGGTGGTAGGAGAATAGAAATAAAAATAGTCCTGGAGCTGGGGGCTAAACTCAAGTCTACGGAACTTAAAGCCAGAATTTTTCCGAGGAGTAATCTCGCTAAAAGCCAGATTATCCAACTAAGAAAAATTCCTACCCCCAGCTCCAGGACTACTGCCTTTATTATAATAAATTGTGAAAAATTTGTCAAGATTAACATGCTCCTCATATATATGTAAAGCTTTGATTTCCTCTGTTTTTCTCCTTTTTCTTTTTTTTCCGGCAAAAGCAGATAGCCAAAATCTAATAATTACT
Source organism: Patescibacteria group bacterium (assembly GCA_030016765.1). Classification (GTDB taxonomy): domain Bacteria; phylum Patescibacteriota; class Minisyncoccia; order Minisyncoccales; family JASEJS01; genus JASEJS01. The sequence goes on along the minus strand of JASEJS010000019.1, from coordinate 6,738 downwards.
GAACTCATGTATAATCTTGAGGGAAAAGATAATCTCCACGAATGGGTAGAAATTTATAATCGAGGTAAAGAGGATATTATTCTGCTGGGTGGCCACAGCCCTGGAAGTTGGCGATTTAATGATGGTAAGAATCATCTTTTAAATATTGAAGCTCTCACCATCTCCCCAGGCCAATATTTTATTTTGGCTGATGATGCTCAGACTTTTCTTGCCGATCACCCTGGTTTTAAGGGAGTAGTTATTGACACGGTAATGAGCTTGAAAAATACTTCTGAAACTCTTAAATTAATTGATGGAGAAGGAAAGGAAGTAGAGAATGTTACCTATCAAAATAGTTGGGGAGGAAATGGAAATGGGAAAAGTTTAGAGAAAATTGATGTTAATAAAAATAATGAGGCAAGTAATTGGAAGGAAAGTTTAGTTTTAGGAGGAACCCCTGGGTCTTTAAATAGCGTTTCAGTCCAGCTAGCATCTATTGAGCCAGAACCTAAACAGGAAATTTCACCTGAAGTAAAGTCTGAATCAACCCCTCAGGATTCTCCAAATATAGTCTCAAGCCCAGTTAGGGAGGCTAAACAAATTCTTTCACTGCTAATTGCCCTATCCATCGCCATTTTCTCTGGAATAATAATTTTAATTCTTAAAAGAAAAATGAAAATAAAGTAAAATTAAAATATATGAGTGGCCACAGCCATTTTAAATCAATTAAATATCAAAAAGAAATCACAGATAAAAAAAGGGGTCAGATGTTTTCAAAACTTTCTCGAGAGATATCGGTTGCTGCCCGGGAAAAGGGTGGTGATCCACAATTTAATCCAAAATTAAGAGTAGCTCTTGAAAAAGCTCGTTCATTTAACATGCCAGCTGAAACCATTGAAAAGGCGATTCAAAGAGGAATAGGGAAATTACCTGGAATGAAATTAGAACCTGTTCTCTTTGAAGCCTATGGGCCAGGAGGAATTGCCATCATTATTGAAGGAATCACTGATAATAAAAATAGGACTTTAACTGAAATTAAGCAAATCTTAAACCAAAACAATGGGAAATTAGCCAAAGAAGGCTCAGTGAAATGGATGTTTGATAAAAAAGGTTGTCTAGTTTTAGATTGGAAATCGCAAATTGAAGAACTAAAAGATAAAGAAAAGTTGGAATTGGAGGCAATTGAATCAGGAGCAGAAGATATCTATTGGCACGATAATATTTTAGATGTTTATACAAAAATTGAAAATTTAGAAAAGGTAAAAAAGAACTTAGAAGAAAAGGGAATTAAAATTGAATCTTCTTCTTTAGATTGGGTAGCAAAAGAAGAAATTTCTGTTGATGAAAAAACTAAAGAGGCCTGCCAAAAGCTTTTTGAGGCCCTTGATGAAAATGAAGCAGTTCAAGAAATCTACTCTAATTTAAGAATTTAGAAAAATGAAATAAAAAGGCTTGACAAGCCTTTTTGGGTTCTTATAATAAACCTTATAGAATTTAAGCGCACCTTAATCAAGGTACGCTCAAAGGTCGAGGACAACTAAATTAAAGTTAATTCCTAACTAATTATGATTTATCAAGAAAAAATTTTGACCCCAATTACTGATGAGGAAGAAGAGAAAATAGAGGGGGCTGTAGTACTAGGAGCAAAATGTGAGGAGGAAGAAGAAGAGGAAGAAGAAGAAGAGGAGGAAGAATAAGCTTTCTAAAAACAATAAACCTCGCAAAATGCGGGGTTTATTGTTAGAAGTCAAATCAGAAAGTTTAAATCCTTAAAATTTTTTTAGGGTTAATCACGTAAATTTTCTTTAAAATTTTTTTTGGTAAAAACAAACCATTGATGAGAAGTTTAGGATCTCTTACAAATTTACATTTGAAAAATTTTTTTTGATGCAATTTGAAATCACAACTTATTCTCTCCACTAACCAATCCTGATTTTTATATTCTTTTGTATCCAAAATGAGATCAGCGCCCCAGAGAATTTTATCTTGATACCGAATGACAAAATCTCTTATTTTTTTTGGATTGATTTGAAGATATTTAAAATATCTCTTAATTCCTCCTCCCATTGAAATATCAGTGTAGAGATTAGGATATCTATCTAAATAATATTGAGCTTTTTCCAAATTTATACCTTGATAAATACAGGAACAAAAGTGGGCCCAAATGAAAGTAATTTTGGGATATTTTCTTATTATTTTTTCAAATTCTCTCGCTGCTCGAGGTAGGGTAATTGGACTAACATGGATCAGAACTGGGAGCTGGTACTTTTGAACTCTATCTAAAACTTTATATAAACAAGGAGAATTTAGAGGAGGACGATAGAATTGGGGGTGGCCACCAATTAATTTTAATCCCTGGCCGCCCTTTTTAATACAATTTTCAAAAACCTCAAAAGCCTGGGGATCTTTTTCGTTAATGGTACAAAAAGCAATAATTTTATCAGGAAATTTTTTCTGAAGCTTTAAAAGTTCTGCCATATGGCCTTTATACCCTCGATTATTTGGGGGAGAACCAGTGGGAACAAAAACTACTTTTGAAATCTTTAAAACTTTCATCGCAGAAAAAAAAGCAGAAATGTTCCCACCCTTTCGGTAGTGCTCATGACTATCGATTATTCCACTTATTTTTGATTCTCTTTTTAATGGAGTTGGCATAAAATTAAACCGCTCTCATAAATTTTCTTTTCCCAACCTGAATTACCATTCCCTTTTTTATTTGAACTGTTTTTCTCCAATCTTCTTCAATTTGTCTATCAATCTTTACCCCTTTTTGCAAAATCAGTCTCTTAGCCTCAGATTTTGAAGAAGCTAATTTTGTCTTAACTAATAAATCAAGTATATTTAAAGTTTTTTCTTTAATTTGAATTTCAGGAATTCTCGTTGGTAGTTTTTTCTTTTTGAAAACTCTTTCAAATTCTCTCTCAGCTCTTTCAGCTGCCTTTTTCCCATGATAAATGCTAACTATCTCTTTAGCCAATCTGGCCTTGACATCCCTGGGATTTAATTTTCTTTCTTTTAAATTTTCTTTAACTTTTTTTATTTTCTCCATTGGAATTTCTGTCCAATGCTCAAAACAAAGAGGAATAACCTCATCGGATAAAGCCATAATCTTTCCATACATTTGGAAAGGCGGATCGCTTAAACCAATAAATCTGCCTTCACTTTTTGACATTAAAATTTTCCCTGTTTTAGGATCTTCAAGAAGTTTTTTCGCAATTACATATTTTTCTTTTTTCTTGTAAATTTTCATTAACTCTCTACCAATTAACATATTGAAAATTTGATCGCTTCCTCCAACTTCAACATCAACATCCATAGCTACTGAATCATAGCCTTGGAATAAAGGATATAAAAATTCATGAAGATAGATTTCTTTCTTTTTCTTTAATCTTTCTTGAAACATACTTCTTTTAATCATTTGACCATGAGTAAAATTAGCAGCTAATTTAATGAGTTCAGATACTTTTAATTCATCTAACCATTGACTATTGAATTTTAATTTGGCTGGATTTTTCTTAGATTTAAAATCCAAAATTTTTGAAGCTTGTTTCTTGTAATTTTTGCAATTCTCTAAAACCTCTTTTTTTGAAAGCTGTCTTCTCGGTGAAATTCCTCCAGTAGGATCTCCGATCCGAGCAGTAAAATCACCAATTAAGAGAATAACCTCATGACCAAGTTCTTGAAATCTTTTTAAAATAAAAAGACTTGTTCCATGATCAAGATGAAGAGTGGGAGCAGTGGGGTCTATTCCAAAATAGACTCTCAATCTCCTTCCAGATTTTAAAACCCTCCTTAAAGATTCTTTAGAGGGATAAATTTTCTCTATCGCTCTGGTTAAAAGTTGTTCGATTTTTTTAAGGTCAGTAATCATTTTCATAAAGAATGTTTCTTAAATAAAGCCCAATCTTTTTCTTCCACCAGTTAATAAAACCCAAAATTATTATTTTTTCGAATAGCTTTCATTTTATTTTATACCATCTTTTTTGATTTTTGGAAATTTCTAATTTAAAATTAATCAAAAGTCCACCAACATTAAAAATTAAATCAGCTCCAGCTAAATCCGATGCAACTATCGTTGGCAGTTGAAGGAAAAAAATATCTCCCTCCTGGAACATATCGCTTCATCTCCGTTTTTCTTTACATCTTCAATTATTTTTTTAACTATTTCCATTTCTTAAATTTATCATTTTGTATTAATTTTGTAAAAATTTTAGAATTAAATATGATCGAAATAGATGGTTCTTACGGTTCCGGTGGTGGCCAAATATTAAGAACAGCTTGTGCCCTTTCAGTTGTTACCAAAAAACCTTGCCATGTTTTTAATGTTCGGCGAGGCAGAGAAAAACCGGGCTTAATGCCACAACATCTTTTGGGAATTCAGGCCTTAGCCCGACTTTGTAATGGGAGATTAGAGGGAGATTATCTTAATTCAGAAGAAATTAAATTCTATCCTGGGGAAACTTACAGAGATCGAGTCTCTGTCAATATTCCAACGGCTGGAAGTATTACCCTAGTTCTGCAAAGTTTAATTCCACCAGCTTTGTTTGCTCCTGGGCCAATTAAGATTTCTTTTAATGGCGGGGCAACTGATACTTTTTTCTCGCCAAATATTGATCATTTCAGATATTGCTTTTTAAAAATTTTAGAAATGATAGGTTGCAAGATTGAAATTAATGTTTTAAAAAGAGGTTATTATCCAGAAGGAGGAGCTAAAGCTGAAGTAACAATTTCCCCTTCAAAATTGAAATCTCTTAATTTAATGAAAAGAGGTCCATTAAAGAAAATTTTAATTATCTCAGGGGCTTCTGAATTTTTAAAAGATAAAAAAGTAGCTGAAAGACAACTAGCGGGAGTTAGAGAAATTTTAGGAAAGTTAAAACTTCCTTTAGAAGAAAGAGTTGAGTATTACGATACCCGATGCCCGGGTAGTCAAATTTGTTTAATTGCTGAATTTGAAAACACTGTAATTGGAACAGATAATTTAGGGAAATTAGGAAAAAGAGCAGAAGACGTTGGCAAGGAAGTGGCTTTAGAATTATTAAAAGAACAAAAATCTGAGGCTTGTTTAGATAAGCATTTAGCTGATCAGATCCTCCCCTATCTTGCTTTAGCTAAAAACGAATCCCAAGTCACCGTCTCCGAAATTACCAATCATTGCAAAACTAATATCTGGGTCATTGAAAAATTCATAAATGGAAAATTTAAGATAGAAGGGAATTTAATCTCTTGGCTTCCAAAATAAAAAAGGGCTTATTAACCCCTTTTAAACCTCTCTCCAAGTACAATAATTTTTAAAATAATAGAGGTAAAATTCTGGTTCACTTGGTTTACCTCTGGGAACATCGCAATCAGGTGGAAAGCATTCTTTTAATTCTCTTTCTAAAAAAACTTCTGTTGATTTAATTTTATATTCGATACCTTTTCTGTTACACAGTTTTGCTTGAGCTTCAGCTACTGCTTCATCATCTTTTTCTGCAATTACTTTAGCCACTATTTCCATTATTACCCTATATTCTTTCATTTTTTAAATATCTAAAAAGATTTTAAGCTAAAATCTTAAAAATTCAATCTCTTTCTAAAAAATTTTTTATTTCCTCTTTAATTTTTCCTCTATTTTCTTTGGTTAAATAAAAAATTTTTGTATCTTCTCTTTGTTTAATTTTATCAGTAAAAGAGTCCGAAGTTAATTTAATCGTGCCAAGAATTTTGCTTTTACTATTTAGAGCCAAAATTACTGCCTTTTTAAATTTTTCAGAGCACATTTCTTGTTTTCCAATTTCATCAATTATTATTACTTTATTTTTCTTTAAAGCCTCTAAAATAGACTTGACTCCGATTTCTTCCAAATCTTGTAAATTTACTCCATATTTGCTAACTCGATAAGGGCTTTTTACATTGACGTGGGCTAAAATTCCTTCTTGGCCATTAAGAGTTTTGATTTTAAATCCTTTCCTTATTCCCTTTTCCCGAATTTCTTGGGTATAAAATCCTCCAGCATTTAAATTTAGCTCTTTAATAATTTCTATTATTAAGCTAGTTTTACCACAGCCTGGCGGACCAGTAATGAAGATATTTTTCATTTGAAAAATTTAGAAATTAGATAAAAAATTAGAGATATTATTATACTTATCACAAGGCAAGTGCCAATTGGAGCAAAGAAAGTAAAGCTTCCTCGTTTTACATAAATGTCCCCGGGCAATTTCCCAAGATAGGGAATTTTTGAACCAAACAAAAAAATAGTACCAATTAGAACTAATAAAAATCCAGAAAAAATCAAAATTTTACCAAAATAAGAAAACATTACCATTTAAACTTAATAATTTGCCATGGCAAATTATTAAGTTTATAGCTTGAAAATTTTCTTTAACCAGCTATCTTCTCCAATATCCTCGGCCACAATTAATCTTAACTCTTTTTTGCTTAAGCCGAAAAAATTTCTTAAAAGTTCAACTTCATCGCGACAATCAAAAGGATAAACCCAAACACTCTTTTGTAAACAATAAAAGCCCAACTGTTTTAATTTTCCCCGAAAAGCCTCTCGATAAAGTTTCTTTAATTGACTAATATCGAAAATTACTATTCGCCATTTACTATCCCATTTCCTTGGTCTTTTGAGTTTTAAACTATCGATCTGCAACCAACCGGCTTTTTTCCTTCCTTTCTTAGTTAAACTAATATAAATTTGATGATTTTTCTTTTCCAGTTTTATACAGCCTTCTTTTCTTAGCTGATAAAAAGCATCATAAACTTTTTTCCTCT
>JASEJS010000105.1 GCA_030016765.1 Patescibacteria group bacterium | reverse complement strand
TTTCTGATGAGTTTTATCGAAAAGTTTGTGGCGGAAGATTAGAGCCAGTTTTGGATACAGCAAAATTTATGAAAAAATCTGGAGTCTGGGTTGAGATTACAACTTTAGTCATTCCCACCTTATCTGATTCAGAAGAAATGTTCAGAGAAATTGCTAAATTTATTAAGGAAGAATTGGGCTCAGAAACTCCCTGGCATGTCACCCAATTTTGCGGAGCAATTTCCTGGCAATTACAGCATATACCAGATACATCCGTAGAGACACTCGAAAAAGCCTGGAAAATTGGAAAGGAAGTTGGTTTAAAATATGTCTACATAGGAAATATTCCCGGCCATGAAGCTGAAAACACCTATTGCCCCAAATGCGGCGCTTTAGCAATAAATAGAATAAATTATATGATTCATCGCCACGACAAATCGGGCAAATGCCCCAAATGCGGAGAAAATTTAAATTTAATTTTAAAATAGAATTTTCGATTTATAACATCACCTAAAAATTCCAAAAGTTTCTTGCTCCAGTGCACGATACTTTTGTTTCAAATTTATCAATATGCCTTTAGTTTTTGCTTCAATCTGTCCCCATCCACCAATAATTATCCCGACTATTGGCAGGCCAACTGATTTAAAAATTGTTTCAAAAACCATTGCAGGAATGGAAAAACTAGCTAAGAGATTTGCAGAGGCCCGTCCTCTGTCAGTTATTGTCATTTCCCCTCATGGTCCAGTTGATTTTAATTATTTCACTATTACTAACTCCCCTACCCTAGCTGGCCATTTTTATAATTTTGGCGATTTTCAAACTGAGTTAATTTTTAAAAATGATGAAAAATTAATTGAAGAAATTGGAAATGAATGTAAAAAACAAAAAACTCCTCTAAGAATAGCTAATATTAAGGAACTCGACCATGGCGTTTTAGTTCCTCTTTATTATTTAGCTAAAGGCTATTCAAGTTTCAAAGTAGTTCCCCTCGCCTACTCTTACCTAAATTTAGAAACCCACTTCAAATTTGGCCAGCTTTTAAAGTCAATAGTCAATAGTCAAAGGTCAAAAGTCGGGATCGTTGCCTCAGGCGACCTTTCCCATCGCTTAACTCCTGATGCTCCCGCTGGGTATTCGCCAAGAGGAAAAGAATTCGATGAAAGATTAGTTGAACTTCTAAAGAAAAAGGATGTTAAGGGAATTTTGAATCTAGACCCGGATTTAGTTGAAGAAGCTGGCGAATGTGGGTACCGTTCAATCATAATTTTACTCGGCGCTCTTAACGGTTTAGATTGGCAACCAGAAATTCTATCTTATGAAGGCCCCTTTGGCGTCGGCTATTTGGTAGCTAATTTTAAATTATGAAAATTAAAAATAATCAAATATATTTAGGCAAAATTAAAGCAACCGAATTAGCAGAAAAATATGGGACTCCTCTTTATGTTTATGATTTTGATCTGGTAGTTTTTAATATTGAAAGATTAAAAAAAGCTTTTGCTAAAGTAAGATTAAAAATTAAAATTTATTATGCCGCCAAAGCAAATTCCTCAATAGCTTTATTGCGATTTTTAAAAGATAAAATAGAAGGAATAGATGCAGTTT
>JASEJS010000103.1 GCA_030016765.1 Patescibacteria group bacterium | reverse complement strand
TTTCTACTCAATATGGAAATTTCTATGGCCGAGACGGAATTTTGTGTCATAATACCCAATTGCCAGTTAACTATACTGACGATATTTTTGAAGCTCTAAAGCTTCAAGATGAACTCACTTGCAAATATACTGGCGGTAGCGTCTTCCACATCTTTTTAGGAGAAAGAATTTCTGATATTCAAACAGTTAAAAGTTTGATTAAAAAAATTTTTGAGAATTTCAAATTACCTTATATAACCTTCACCCCAAGCTTTTCCATTTGTCCAGTTCATGGCTATTTGTCAGGAGCACACTTTTTCTGTCCAAAATGCACTATTAAACAACCTTGTGAAGTTTATTCAAGAATAGTTGGCTATCTCCGACCTGTAAGTCAATACAATATTGGAAAACAACAAGAATTTAAAGAAAGAAAAGTATTTAAATTACCTAAAACTGTAGTTAGGAAATAATTTTGGCCTAAAATTTGAAAAAAGAAACTTGATCGAGTTTCGACCTCGATCATTTTTATTTGAAAGTCTTTAGGAAATTGATTAAGATTTTTTAATGACTGCTTCCAAAATCTTTTTATATTTCTGCCTCTCTTTTATTGGCGGAATTTTTTTGAATTCAATTTTAACTATTTCCCAGCTTACAATGCTGAGTTTTTTAATTTTTGGAATTTTATTAATTTCAGTATTTTGGCAATACAAAAAATTAGTAGTAATTGGTTTTTGTATATTATTTTTGGTTGCTGGAATTTGGCGGCATCAAATTGCCGAATTGAAAATTGCTAATAATGAATTAAGAAAATTTAACGATTTAAATAAAGAAATAAGTTTAATTGGAATTGTTTCTGAGGAGCCAGATATTAGAGAAAAAAGTCAAAAATTAACCATAAAAATTCATCGAATTCAAAACTCCCCTGCACTGGAGCACGGAACTTTTGGAAAAGTATTAGTTACTACCCAGAGATATCCTGAATATCACTACGGAGACGAATTAAAAATTATTGGAAAATTAAAAACTCCAAAGGAATTTGAAGATTTTAACTACAAAAATTATTTAGCCAAAGATGGAATTTATTCAGTGATGGATTGGCCAAAGATTGAATTAATTGAAAGAAATCAAGGAAATTTTGTTTATGCCCAGATTTTAGAATTTAAAAATAAATTAAGAGAAAGTATCTATCAAAATTTATCTCCGCCTCAATCTTCAATTTTGGGAGCAATGATTTTAGGAGATAAGAAACAACTTTCAGATGATTTAAAAAATAAATTAAATATAGCTGGGGTAAGACATATTACTGCCATTTCCGGACTCCATGTAACAATCTTAACCAGTATTTTAATGACAATCTTAATTGGCTTGGGCTTCTGGCGACAGCAAGCTTTTTGGTTTTCTATAATTTTAATTACTTTATTTATTTTAATGACTGGGCTTCAGCCTTCAGCCATTCGAGCTGGAATCATGGGAGGACTATTTCTTTTAGCTCAGTATTTTGGAAGAATGGCTGCTTCCTCTCGTTCAATTGTCTTTGCTGCTGCCTTAATGCTATTTCAAAATCCTTTGCTTTTAAAATTAGATGTTGGCTTTCAGCTTTCATTTTTGGCAATGATGGGGATAATTTAT
>JASEJS010000102.1 GCA_030016765.1 Patescibacteria group bacterium | reverse complement strand
AGATTTGTCAAGATTTCCGCCTCGCCGCTGCCGCCTGCCATCGGCTTCACATCAGGCGAATGGCGGGATATTCTGAAATTAGCTCGAACTTATTTTAAAAAGATTTCCCAAAAAATTTTTAGTGATTTTAAGTTATTAAAAAAAACGGAAACAAATTTTATGGACCGAAACCCTTATGACACCACTCTTTCCATGTTTTTTCTTCTATTTGTTCGCATAAATTGTAATCTTTTAATTCGGTTGCAGCCGCATAATAGCAAGCATCCCTATTTACTCCTTCTTTGATTCCCTGACATACTTGTGAATTTTTTGTCTTGCGAAAGAATTTTATAAAACACTGGCTTTTATCCACATCCGGGAGACAAGCATGAGGAGAAGTATTTGGGCCGTCGTAACAAGCGTATTGATAACTATTTTCTCCCACTTCTTCACATTGTTGAGGATTAGCTAGTTGGGAGCAGCTGCGTTCAGACACCCATCTTTATAATAAGGGTATTTTAATGCGTTACATAAGTTTACATCATTTGTGTGTTTGAAAGCTTCTTTAAAACAAACAAACGGATTAAGTTCCCATGGTAAAGGATAATTAATTTCTTCCGAAAAACAAAGATTAAGATTTTTAGTATTAACTGCAATTGGTGCAATGCACTTTACCCCTCCTAATATTTTTTTACACAATTCAATATCATTCGTCTCGATAGCAATTTTTTGAATACATTTTACTTTTTCTGCCTGCGAAACATCTCTACATAAATCGGTAGTCTTGAGAAAAATTTCCTTGTGACACTCTGCATTATATTTGCCGTAAATATCGCATATAGATTCGTCGCCTAGAGCTAAAGCTATTGTGTCAATACATCTTTTATAAGTTCCCTCAAATAGAGTGCCAGAGTATATCTTTCTTTCTTTGCCTTCTTCTAATATTTTCTTGCAAAGAGAAACATCTCTTGCTTCGATAGCTTTTTGAACTAAATCTTCAATAGTCACTTTAGCTCCAGAAGCAACTTTTGCTGAAAAAGCTATGTAGCCAACTATAACCAAGAAAAAAATTAAACTAATCGCCATTAATTTTTTAATTATTTTTTCTTTTTTATAATTGAAAATAGCAGAAAGTGTTAAACAAAAAGTTAAATGAATCGCGAGTGCTCCTGCAAATATTTCTAGCTCCTTTCTGCACTTCATACTATCAGCCGCACAAATACCAAGAGAAACATAAGAAGGAAAAGCAATTAAGAGCGACAAAAAAATAGAAAAATGATTACTACTAAATTGTAATAAAATTTTTTCTTTTCTCTCCATCGGCTAGTTAAGTAAGCCGCTAAGAAAAGAGGTAAAAGATAGAAAGGATTATAAATGACCACTAACATTTGAAAAAAGGGTTGATAAAAATTTTGCCAAAAGATACTTTTTGGACCTACTCTCTCCGCCAACCATATTTCAAAACCAAAATTCTGAAAAAAAACGATTAATGCGCCGCTAAAGATGAAAAGCCAAAAACTAATCGCCCCTAAAATTCTTATATATTTTGAAAAGGTATTATTGTCTGACATAAATTAATAAATTTATTTCCATTTTTTTAATAACTTAAAATCACTAAAATTTTTTGGGAAATCTTTGCTCCGTCCGCGCCACTGGCGCGCGGAAACGAAATCAGGAATTCTTTTTAAAATAAGTTCG
>JASEJS010000101.1 GCA_030016765.1 Patescibacteria group bacterium | reverse complement strand
AAATATGATGATTTCTGATTTAAAAGAAAAGTCCAAAAAGACAGAGGAATTAATAGCTGCCTTAGAAGAAGCAAAAAAGGTTCTGGAAATAAGAGTTGAGGCCAGGACAAGAGAGTTAAGAGAGTTAGTAGAGCAGAGAGAAGAAATAATAAAAGAAAGAACAAAAGAACTAAGAAAGAAAATAGAAGAATTGGAAAGATTTCAGAAATTGGCTGTTGGTCGGGAATTAAAAATGATAGAATTAAAAGAAGAGATAGAGAGATTAAAAGGAGAGTTAGAGAAATATAAAAAAGGTCGAAAACCTGGCTAGAACAAAGTTCAGTCAGGAAAATTAAAAAATATATTTTAAAAAATTATGATTAAAGCTGGTGTAGGAAGGAGTAATAATCCTGACCCCATTAAAGCGGGAGCAGAAGCTGCTGAGGAGGCTTTGAGTCAAACTGATAACAAGGCTGATTTAATGATTGTTTTTTCTACCGTCGCTTACGACCAGAAAAAAATGCTTGAAGGGGTGAGATCTGTTTCAAAAAAAATTCCTTTGGTTGGCTGTTCAGATTCTGGAGAAATTACTACTGAGGGACCAGTTTCAAAACATGTGGCAGTGATGGCTTTAAATACTGATATTCAGTTCACTATTGGTGTAGGGAAGGGAACTGATAAAGATTCTTTTAAAGCTGGAAAGGAAGCAGCTGAGGAGGTGAAAAAGAAAGCCAAAGAACCCATTTCTTTATTTTTAATGTTTTTAGATGGTTTAGCTGAAAATGGAGCAGCAGCAGTCAGAGGGGTTCAAGAAGTCTTTGGAAAGAATTTTCCAATTATGGGAGGCTCAGCTGGAGATGACTTTCTTTTCAAGAAGACTTATGAATATTGCAATGATCAAGTTTTGACTAATGCGATGATAGGAATTGGTCTTTCTGGAAAATTTTCTTTTGGAGTAGGTGTGAAACATGGCTGGGAACCAATTGGACTGCCAATGAAAGTGACAAAAGCTAGAGGAGGAAAGCTAATTGAGGTAAATAATCGGCCTGCCCTCTCTATTTACGAAGATTATTTTGGGAAGAAAGCTGAAGAATTAATTAAAGAGCCCATTGCCAGAATGGCCTATACTTATCCTTTAGGAATGAGTGTAGAAGGAAGTCCAGAACTTTTGATTCGAGATGTGGTAATAGCTAATAAGAAAGGAGAGATTACCTGCGCGGCAGAGATTTCCGAGGGTTCAGAAATAAGATTAATGTTAGGAGGCCCGGATAAAGCCATTCAGGCAGCTAAAGAGGCGGCTGAAGGAGCTTTAGCCCAACTTAAAGAGGCTAAACCAAAAGCAATTTTTGTCTTTGACTGTATGGCCAGAAATAAACTTTTAGGACCAAGAATTGGAGAGGAAATTGAAGCAATTCAAAATGTTTTAGGAAAAGAAGTTCCTTTGATTGGTTTTTATACTTATGGAGAACAGGCACCTCTTGGAGGAAAACTTGGACCAGAATGCTTTTCTGTATTTCATAATGAGACCATGACCTTAATGGTGTTGGGAGAGTAAAGGAATTAAATATAAAAATCAAAATTAATCAGATTGGTGAGGAATTTTGTTTTGATGAGAAAAAATTCTAATAAAAAAACGATTGTAGTAGGAAGGGAAACAAGATTACAAAAAATTATTGCCGAGCTTTCAGAAATCAGCCAGCAAAGAGAAAGAGAA
>JASEJS010000018.1 GCA_030016765.1 Patescibacteria group bacterium | reverse complement strand
TCAAGGAGTACTTCTGTTCCATCTTGTTAAGAATACCCGCAAGGCTATACAGTTAAATTAGCAAATTTAAAATTAAAAAGCAAACTCCCTTATCTCTTACCTTATTTTCTCAATATCTCTTAGTTCCTTCTCTAAAACTCTTTTTACATCAGCAAGATTTTTTAAAAGCTCTGTTTCTCTCTTTTTTTCCTCTTCAGTAATCTCTCTTTCCCCTCTTATTTTTCTTAATACTTCCAACTCTTTCTGGATGTCATCTTGAAGCTCATTATACTCTTTATAAAATTTCTGTTTTAGATCCTGAGTTTCTTTCTCAATCAATCTTCGAGTCCTCAGAGTTCTCCAGAGAAGATAGAAAATTCCTGCCAAAATAATAATCAAAACAACTATAAAGATCCAAGCCATAGTTTTATAGGTACTATCCAAGGTCTAACGGAAATTCCTGAAAGAATAACCACAATCACACACTCTTTGGATGGGTTACTGATAGCCCCTTTAAAATTTTTTGCTCGGGCTGAAATTTTATAAATTCCAGATCTAAATAAAACATCTTCTTCAAAATACCATTCTCCTTTCTCATCACTTAAAACTTCCCAGGTTTTAATCAATTTTTCATCAGCTTTAAAGAAGAAAATTATAGTATGATTTGGAAGAGCAGTTCCTTCAATATGTAATACTTCTTCTTGATACAAAAGTATCCGGACAAACAATAATCTCTGGAGCAGGAATTGATTCTCCCTTAATCTTGGTAGTGCTTTCAGTATAATTTCCAGCCTTATCTACTGCCCCTATTATAACTGGATGAACTCCCGGAGCTTGATGAGGAAGGCGAAAAGGATTAGTCTCTACCTCAAAAACCTTAAAGAAATCTCCTACTCCGATTTTTATTTCGTAATGAGTTATTCCTGAAGTATCGTCCTTTGTTTCAAAATATAAAAGAGGCTGAAGATTAGCCAGATCCCCTTCATTGTCTATGGTTATTTCAAAAGGATGGGGAGAAGCGATGTCAATTTGAACTTTAAAATGAGGAGAGGGCCCAGCTAATATTATTTTGGAGTTTGATATGAAAATACCAAACCCCGTCTTCTATTCCCTCAAAGGCTATTGAATTGAATAAACCCTGAGAGACAGAAAGAGGATCAAAAATAGATTTCTGATTAAAAGCCGTGCTCACTCCCAATAATATCTGGAGTTAACTTCCACTGAAATTTGAATTGTTATTATACAATTTCGTTTCATCAGGATGAGTTGGGGAAGTAGCTTTTGGAGCAGCTGGTACTTTTTCAGGAACTACTGGAGGAACTCTCTTAGTTGGAACTCCAGGAGCTAAAATTGAATAAGTTCCTCTCTCTCAATACTACGCACCAGGATACAGCTAAGAGTCTCTTTAAGAAGTGTCATCAAGGAAAAGAGATATTGTCCGTTATCTTCATTATCCAGAGAATTTGATCAAACAATTAGTTGAGACTCAGGAAAACATTGATTTCATTGGTAGAAAATACATCAATAATTGCTCTAAACCTTTACATTATCTCTACCAATCAAAGAAGAAAAAACAGTTCAAAGAAGAAATCTATTTCATTCGTTTTGCTAAAATCAATTCTGAGATAGAGAAAATATCCTTTTGACTTTCATTCCAAACTCAACCTTTAAGATTCAATCTGATAACACACTTAACAAACCGATATATAACCCGATAATATATCAAAAGAGCACTTTTTAACTCCTGAGACTCAATAGAACTAAGTGCGTTAAATTACTAGGTAATGGGTATCTTTCAGACACTAAATGAAGGGATTAAAATCTTTAAATGATTGATTTTCTGTTTAGGAAAAATTACTTTTTTAACTTCCAGTCTTTTGACAGGAAATTTGAATTTAATTGATTTTCTGGATCTTAATAGAAGCTTAACAATCTTATCAAATAAATCTCCCTTCCGATTGTTAAATCGAAATTCAATTTCTTTCAGATAAAGATGGAAGTATTGTCGGGGAACTCCTCGATATTGATAAAGCCAATTTTTAGCATAAGACCAGAATCCTTCTAAGCCATTAAGGTTCTGTTCATTGATGGATTTTCCTTTCTCTTTGGTAATTCTGATATGCTTTCCCCGATAAACTAAAGAGACTAAGGCTTTATATTCATCAGTATAATAAATATTCCAGCCTGGGTATGGCTTTCAATTAAAGGTATAGGAGTCTCTTTTTCCCTATTTTGAACAGGAAATACGATTATTTTACCATTTCTCTGGTAGATACCAAAGACAATGTGTTTTCCTTCTGCTCCCCAGCCTCTTTTACCAGTTCTTTTACCTCCAAACATAGTTTCATCTAATTCTAATTCACCAGAAAGCTTTTCTAATTCAATTAGGGAGTAATTGTAGATAACTTCTCTAATTAATCTGAAAAACCTCTCAATAGCTTTCTTGCTTAAATTTAATCCTTTAGCTATTCTAGAAGCAGGCACTCCTAAAACAAATGAATAAGATAGAAATAATATTGAAAGGGATCTTTATTCCTTCTAAATAGGTTCCGGTGAATTCTCGGAAGGTAAAGAGACAGCGAGGGCAACGAAATCTTTTTCCTTTAAGATGATAGATTTTTCTAGCATATTTACACCTTGGACAATATCTTCTTCCCTGCCAACGGATTGCACGAAAATAGGCCTCACTTTTCGTGCTACTATTAAACAAGCAAAATAACCTATTTTCCCGATTATTTTCTGCCATTATTCTATTATCTCATAGTGTCTACATGATACCCGTTACCAAATATTAAATCTCGGCCGATATTCAGGCCTTACCAAAATTAAAAAGAGATAAGCAGCGAAAATTATCTCCACCAGAGCCATAAAATAAAGACTTTTTGGCCCAACAAAGGGAAAGAAAAATTTAGCACTTACTATTAAGGGGCAAATGAAAGCAAATAGAAGGGAGACCCTTTTCTGGCCTGGTGCCAGAAAGGCCAGAATTTGTAGCCCAGCTGGAGAAAGAAGTTCCTTATTATCATATTCGCCATCTCATTAAGTCCACTTTACTGGCTGGGCCTAAATTAAATTCAGATAGGGGAGGTCAGTTATTGACAGCAAAGAAAAATTCGAATACGATTTGTATTATCTAAAAATTGTATTATCTAAAAAATAGAGGTTTCTTGTTAGGTATTGGAATTTTATTAAAAACTTTTCAATTATTTTTCAAAAAAGAATAAATATATAATCTATTATGAAAAAAATAAATATTTTTATTGGAATTGGGATAGGACTAATTATTTTTGTTAGTGGTTGGACAATATTTTCTAATAAGATCAGCCAGCCTCTTTTTAAAGAAGAAATTGAAATTTCTCAAACAATTATTCCTGAGAAAGTGATTTTAATCATCGATGATAGTGAAAGTCCTCAAAAAACTTTTAGGTCTAATTTTAGGAAGGGAATAACTGCTTTTGATTTATTAAAAGAAGGAGCAGCAAAATTAAATTTGCCTTTAAAGACAAAAACTTATGATATTGGAATTTTTATAGAAGCTATTGGAGATAGGGAAAACGGCCAAGATGGAAAATATTGGCTATATTATGTAAATGGAGTACTTCCTATGGTTGCTGCTGATAAAATGGAACTAAAAATAGGTGATAAGGTCGAGTTTAAATTTGAAAAATCACCATTTTAAAACATGCGAATAATTTATGTCTGAATTTATTTTAAATAAAAAAGGAAGGGGTTTGGAATTTAGTATTGCCTTAATTTTTGTTTTAATAGGAGTTAGTCTAAGGTTTCTCCCCCATCTTCCTAATTTTGCACCAATTGCCTTATTTGGAGGAGTTCATCTTTCAAAAAAATAGCCCTAACTTTACCTATAATGGCAATGATTATTAGTGATTTATTTATCGGTTTTTATGAACCGAAATTGATGGCCTCAGTTTATGGAAGTTTTCTTTTATGTGTGATTTTAGGAGGTTGGTTAAAAGGAAATAAAAATTGGTCTACAATTTTGGGAAGTTCTCTTTTATGTTCCCTTACATTTTTCTTAATAACAAATTTTGCCGTCTGGGCTTTTACTTCTTGGTATGCCAAGACTTTATCTGGAATAATTCAGTGTTATTTAATGACTTTACCATTTTTTAGAAATACTTTATTAGGAGATTTATTCTACGTAACTATCTTCTTTGGAGCTTACGAAATGGTAGAGGTATATATCCGAAAAAAATTTAGAATAATTGAACCAATACTTTCTTTATAAAAATAAAAAATGATAGAAAAAATTAAAAACTGGGGTTATCAGTTTCTAATAAAAACTCGAAAATACACTGGAACTGATAACATTTATTTAGCTATAGGAGCATCTTGGCTAACCTTAGGGCGAGTTATTTCAGCTATCGCCTCTTTTTTATTAGCAATTGCTTTTGCTAATTTGCTCGATCCTGCAACTTATGGTAGTTACCGATATGTTTTGTCTTTGGTTGGAATTTTAGGAATTTTTACTCTACCCGGTATGGAGATAGCAGTTACTCAAGCAGTTGCTCGAAATTTGGAAGGTTCTTTTTATTCTGGATTTAAAACAAAATTAAAATGGGGGCTACTAGGAAGTTTGGTTGCAATTGGAGGAGCAACTTACTATTGGTCTCGGGGAAATTCAGTTTTGCCCATTCCCCTACTCATTTTAGCCATTTTTTTGCCTTTGATGGCAGCCTCCCAGGTTTATAAAAGTTTTCTAGCCGGCAGAAAGTTATTTAATGTTCAGGTAAAATATAATGCCATTGTTCAGGTCATCTCTACTGGGGCATTAATTGGAACCCTTTTTCTTACCAAAAATCTTTTTTGGCTCATTGCTGTTTATTTTGTGTCCGAGACTCTTTTAAATTATTCTTTTTATTTAATCAGCCAACGAAAATTCAAACCAAACCGTGAAGAAGATCCCCAAACTATTTCTTACGGAAAACACCTCACTTTAATTGAAGCAATAGGTCAAGTCATGGCCAGTAAACTAGACCAATTTTTGCTTTTCACTCTAATAGGTTCAGCTTCTCTGGCTGTCTATTATTTTGCACTTATGATTCCTGACCAAATTAGAAATATCGGCAAAATTATTAGCACCTTAACCCTTTCTAAATTTTCAAATAGATCTTCTCAAGAAATTAAGAAAAACATGAACCAAAAAATGTGGAAATTGTTCATTTTAGCCGGAATAATAATTACTCTCTATGTTATTGCTGCTCCCTTTATTTATAATACCTTCTTCCCCCAGTATTCTGATTCTGTTATCTATTCTCAAATTTATATTTTTTCCTTATTAACCTTACCAACAAGTTTAATTATTACTGCCTTTAGGGCAAAGGCGAAAAAAAAGAAGCTTTATATTCTTAAGATTATGCCCTTTTTACAAATAATACTCTTGTTGGGATTAGTGCCTCTTCTTGGAATAATGGGAGCAATCCTTGCTCTAGTTGGAACGAAAATCCTCAGTATAGGTTTAGTTTTAATTTTATTTAGAAAATTTTAATAGTTTTGTCATTTCGTCTGCAAAATTTTTTTCCGGGTCAATGTGTTTTTTATAAAACTGTTTACCTTTTTTAAGGATATTTTCTAAATACTCTCTATTGCTAAATAATTTTTTTACCGCCTCGGCTGCCTCTGTTGCGGTTTTAACTACCGCTCCGCAATCTGCGTAATCATACTTAAGAATTTCTTTTTCAGATCTAGATAAAATATCAATGTATACTATTGGCACTCCGGCTGCCAGGCAATTTAAGATAGTGGTGCTAACTCCGCCAGGGAAAATGGCTGCATAGCAAGAAGAAAATTCTTCTTCTCTCCATCTTCTCTTTACTAATTGAATGGGATACTTTTGATAACGCAAGATAAGGTTTTCATAAAATTCCCAATAATCGGCTAATTTATGAGGCTTAATCACAATCTCAAACCCATCTTTTAAAAGCATCTCTGTAAGATTTTCTATGGTTCTAAAAAAAGACTTGAGGTTTCTTGGTTCTGTCCAACTTCCCATTTTCATTGGGGTAACAATGGCTACCCTTTTTGATTTTTCTTGTAAAGAAAGGAAAGAAAAAGAAGTTTTTTTGCCTCCTAGTATTTCTATCCGCTCTCTTTCGATTCCTGCTTTCTGAAAAAGCTCAGCAACAGCAGGTCCGGAAACCAAAACTCTATCTCCTAAACTACGAGAGGGATCTATCCAAGGAATGTGTAAAAAACAGCCATGGCTGAAAGTATAAACTCTGGCTCCTACATCTCTGGCAGTAAAAACAAAAGTTCTACCAATACAATTGGCAATATCAGAAGTGATTAAAAGCTCTGGAGGGAATTTTTTAAAAATAGAAAGAAGCCAGGCCCTATAACCTTCCACTATAGCCGTTCCATAAAAATAAAGATAGAAATAAACAAAGACTAATTCTCGGCTGTAAAACTTTCCTTGAAAAAAATCATCGCTCCTAATAATTGAAAAACACTCCTTCAGGGCACCGAAAATGTGTAAAATTAGAAGGATAAAACCGATTTTTTTTAAATAATTTTTAAGGGGTCTTTTGTAAAAAAAACGTTGATTAGTAAAAAAGGGAGATGGCTCTTTTTCCCAAATCAAATGAACTATTTCTTTCTCGGTCAAGGCCAGTTTTTCTGAAAGTTCAGCTAAATTGGTGTGTCTAGCCAAATCTGCTCCCCAATTAATGATAACTGCTTTTCCCTCTTTCTGCCCTAGTTTTTTCCTGAAGGCTCTTCGCGGGAAAAATAACAACCATTCTATTACTCTCTGCCAAGGCAAGAATTGAAAAAAGTTGCCAGGATAAGCTATTATCCCGACCCACCAAGGGATTTTTTTTGTCTTTACTTCCGAAAATTGATAAAGGAGGGAGCTAAATATACTATTTTTAGAGCCAAAAAACCATTCGCTTTTATAAAACCCAATAAAGGGTGTTTTTCGATAGGGCAAAACGATAAGAAAACCAGCCCTGCTTTCTTTAATTATTTCCTGAATTAAAAGTTGGCTAAAAGATATATCATAAAATAGTTGTTTTAAATGTTCTAAAAGAGCGTAATGGAGGTAATCAAAATCTTCTTTGGTTTTTTGAAAATAAAAAAGAGCGGCTTCTTCACCCTCTCTATACGCCTGGTACTGAATTGAATCTGGATTTACTAAATCAAAAATATATTTTACTTCTTTAAATTCGGCTCGGGCTTTATCTAAAAGGGAATAATTACAACAAACCACCAAAAGATTTTCCAAGTGTATCGGACCTAAAATCTTTAACTTCCTTGCCAAATTCACAATTTTCAAATCAATTTCATCCTCAATTATCAATATTTTTCTTTGGTTCTCTGGCATAAATTTTCTTCGAGTTGATCCACTACCCATTTGCTTCCATTTTGATAGGGATCGCCAAAAAATCTTTCTCTTAGCCGTTTCAAATCCTCTTTGGAGGCTATAACATTCTCTTTAACTAGTCTTACTAATTCTTCTGGATTTTCTGCAAAATATTTATTTTGGCTGCCGAAATCTTTTAATTCAAGGTAGTCTCCCCATTTTTGAGTCCTGAAAAAAATGGGGGGTTTTAACTGCAATAGTGCTTCTAAAACTCCTGTGCTGTGGCAACCAACCACAACTTCACACTTTGAAATAGCCTGATGCATATCTCCGTATAAAATTTCTACTCTATTTAATATCTCTGGGTGATTGGTCTTTATCCAGTCCTCAAAGCCATCTCGGTAGGAACGAAATTTTAAATAAATGGAGATACCATCTGTTTTTAAAAGCTCTAACAAATAAGGCATAACTTCAGAGGGAACCGCAAGCTGTTCAGAGACAAATAAGACCTTAATTGGTTCTTCTTTTGCTTGAAGAAAAGCTTCAGACATAATCTTTCTTTCAAGTGGCCGCATATGTCCTGAAACATAGAGTTGTTCTGGTTGATAGGCTCTGCTATGGGAAATATAATACTCCTTCCACCATTCGCTCCAGACACCGTATTTATCTACAGAGAGCAACTTTTCTCCATCAAAATTTGGCATGAAGTCAGAAGCCAAATAGTATTTTGGTATCCCGTGTTGAATTCCCACTGTTTTTATATTTTCTATTTTACATGCTAAAACTTCGTGAAAAGTACGGCTACTTGCTAGGGGGACAAAAGCAGTTCTAACGCCAATCCATTTCAAAATAAATCTCATTACCTGGATAGAGTAAATAGTCCCCCGATTGTTTTTAAGATAATGAGTAGCTACAGAAAACCAAAACTTTTTTTCAGGATCAATCTCTGGATATGAATTTAAATTAACTATTTCACAATTATTTCTCTTGGGAAGCCAATGAGAAAGAAAATGCAAAAAAGTAATAATTGCCGCAGAATAGACTACTGGTCTTTTTCTTTTTAGGGCGTGTTTTAAAAGCACGGGTAATGATTCCTGGCTCCGGATAAATTCTACAAAAGGAATCTTTCTTTTTCTTAATTCTTCGTAGATATGTTTCATTCGAAAATCACAATAGTAAGGAGGGTCAAATCTGTCGCTGGTCCAAACCATTACTTTTGGTCGGGTAATTTTTAGCCAGAGTAAAAAGAGGAAAGAAAGAAGAATTTGAATCAAAATGCCTGGAGGAATTGGCAACAATCTCCTTAAGATAGATTTTTTTATATCAAAGCATTGGCAACCATGAGCACTTAAAAAATACTTAAATAGAGAGCCAGAATGAGATTGATAAAGGTAGATCTTGGAAAAATGCTTTAGATATTTAAGAAGATTACGATATTGCAAATAGAGCAAGCAGAATTTCTGCATGAGGTCATCATAATGAATCCACCACAATTCGTAATTTTGATATTTAATGAGTTTTGGTAAAGGAGTACCATCGGCAAGGGTGAGCTTGGAGAGATTATTGACCAATTCATAAGCTTCTTTGACGCTTCCAGGTTCCACTAGCTCTTCGAGTCCAATAAAAAAAAGTCCTCTTTTTTCAATGTTTTCCTTAAGGCTATTTGGAGCGACAACCTCGTCAAACCTGTTCCACCAATTTTTTCCCTTATGAGGTATTTCCTGCCCGAAAATAACTAGAATCGATTGTTCTTTCTTAAGAGGCATGTTTTTCAGTTTTAGTTAATTCTTTTATTAAATTATTAATAGTATTTTCGTGAACTTTCTTCCAAGCAACGAGACTGGCATTAGCATTATGTGGAGAAAGAATCACATTAGGCATTTTTCGAAGGGGGCTCTCTGGAGGCAAAGGTTCTTCTTCAAAAACATCTAGACCAGCTCCGGCAATTTTTTTATTTTTCAAAGCTTCAATTAAAGCTGGCTCATCAACTACAGAACCCCGAGCGGTGTTAATTAAAAAGGCAGTTGGCTTCATTAAGGCCAATTTTTCTTTATTAATTAAATGGTAGCTAGTCGGATTGAGGTCGCAGTTTAAACTGACGAAATCGGACTCTCGGAGAAGTTTCTCTAAAAAAATCATCTCCACCCCTTCTACCTGGATTTTTTTAATGTCATTGCCTAAAATCCTCATTCCGAAAGCTTTAGCTCTCCTTATCACCGCTTTGCCAATATTGCCAACGCCAACCACCCCAAGAGTGCATTCATTTAAAGCCCAACCAACCTGCTTTTCCCAAACTCCCTGATGCATTTTTTCATTTAAATCAAATGTTTTTCGACTAAAGCAAAGGATAAAATTGAGCACGGTATCAGCTACCGGATCAGTAAAGGCATTAGGAGTGTTCTTAACTGGAATTCCTAATTTAGCCGCAGCCTCCTTATCAATCGAATCAGTACCTGTTCCCCATTTGGAAATTACTTTTAAACGAGAGGCCTGGGCTAGAACTGCTTTAGTGATTTTGTCGTCACCACAAATAATGCCATCTATGTCTTTTATGTATTTCAGGAGTTCTTTTTCGGTTAGACGTTCTTGAACTGGCGGAATAATGGTCTCAATTTGATGCTTATCAAAAATTTCTCGATACTGCTCAATAACCGGTTGTAAATATGGGGCTGTAACTAAAACTTTCCATTTCATAAATTAGAATAGAGATATCTATTATTTTAGGTTTAGTTTTATGGCTTTAATAGCACTTTTAAATATTTTTGGGACTGCACTAGTTGCCAAGCTTTGGAAAAATCTTCTAGGGGCAAAATGGCTTGAGTAAAGGGAGCGATATCAAGCTGGGGTAATAATTTGAGAGCTTTTTCAAAATCTTCAAAAGCACCGCCCACCGATCCAACTATAACTTTTTCATTACCCACTAGATCCTCAAAATTATAATTAATGTTACCATAGGGAAAGCCTAAAAGTAAAATGGTGACATCTCTGCGACTTTCTTTTAAAATTTGATTCAACACTTCTTTCGAACCAGTGGCTTCTACAATTGTATTAAATTTGTCCAAGCCTTTTAAAACAGATAAAGTTTCCGCCTTATCTTTCAAAAGCTCTAATCTATTTTTATTTTTATCAAAAACTGTTACTCGATGCCCTCTCTGTTTAAAAATCTGAGTACAAAGATTGCCAATAGAACCAGCTCCAATCACAGCAACAGGGTCTTCAGGTTTGAGCCTGGCTTCAATGCGTCTTATTGCCTGTAAAACCACTGCTAAGGGCTCAGTCAGACAAGCTGTCTTCAAATCCATTCCATCTGGAATTTTGTGAAGATTTCGAGCAGGCATCACTATATAATTGCTGTAAGCACCATTATAATTAATCACTCCTATCTCCTTTCTTTCTGAACTATCCCTCGATAAAATACACTCCCCTACTACTTTATCTCCCCGCTTAAAATGTTTCCAACTGTTGGCTCCAATCCGCAAGATTTTTCCTGAAAATTCATGGCCGGGAATAATCGGATATCGAGCCAAACCCCCTTTGTAATAACTAAGAGTTCCTTCAAAAACTTCCAAGTCAGTTCTACATACACCAACGTAAGCCACTTCAATTAAAACCTCGCTTGGCTTAATCCGGGGCAAGGGGGTTTGTTTAAGCTCAGCTTGGAACTTTCTCGAAATAACCACTGCTTTATTTACACCAGGATAATAGAGGTTGTATCTTTCTTCATCAAGATCAAGAGCTTTCCCCCAATACCAACCCAATCTGGTTCCTTTCCATTGATAGTATCTAAAAAGACCAATTTCTTTTAATCTGGCTAGCGAAAATTTGGGAAGAGAAGCTAAACAATCCTGAAAAAAGCTCTTTACCAGCCAGAAAGGACTAGGATGAGCTTGAGGGGGGTGAGCTAAACCAATTTTAACTGCAGCTGCTGCCTCGCGGCGATAACGATTGAAAACCTGACACCAATTTTCTTGATGAAGATGGTAAATGGCAGCCTCTGGGACATAACTTATAAAGTACCCTCTTTCTGTGACATATCTTGCCCATTCGATATCTTCTAGTCCAAACAAATATTCATCAAAATGATGCTTTGACCAAAGTTCTTTTCTTAAAGCAGCATTGGCATTATTGGCATAGCAAAGAAAGGTATTAGATTGAAACGGCAAATTACCAAACAGCCTTTCAAAATCTCTTTTTTCAGAAAATTTTGATTTTTCAGTCCCCATTTGCTTTCCATAAACCATGGCCACCTTTTGGTCAGAAAAGGGGGCCAAAAGGTTACTCAGCCAATGATTGTCTACAGGAAGAGCGTGGGCAGAAATTAAAACAATATACTTTCCTCGGCTGTGGCCACAACCTACATTAAGAGAATAACCAAAAGTAAAATCCTGGCTTTCTATTTCTAA
>JASEJS010000100.1 GCA_030016765.1 Patescibacteria group bacterium | reverse complement strand
GCTTTTTCTAAAATTTGGATTGTAAGCATTATTCTGACTTTTTTGATTATTCTTATTGGAGGAATTTCAATTTATTTTTTAGTATCTAAAGTAATCAAAGCCAAAGTTCGTTGCTTACCACCCTATGGTACCGCATGTGAAACCAGCCTAGATTGTATTTCTCAAACCAAGTGCCAAGCTGGTCAGGGAATTATTTGCCTTCCCCAATGCAAATATGAGGGCTATGATTTTTACTGCTCTAGGCATGGATGTAGTTGGTTTCAAAACGATATAGGGCCTATTCCATAATTTTTAAAAAATTTAAATTTTTATGTTCAACTTTAACACTATTAAAGGCATTACTCCGATTTTAATTCCAGTTTTTGCCGGAATAGTAATTTTGCTTATTCTCGGGGGAATTTTATTTTATTATCAATGGTGGCCGGAATTAAGACCAGAATGCACCAAAAATGAAGATTGCGGAATAGACACCTGCCAGCAAAGAGGAGATAAATGTATAGAAATAAAATCCATTTGCGAAAAAGGAAAATGTGTTTATCCTAGCAGAACCGAATTCCCCTATCCTTATATATGCTGGGAAGGTAAGTGTATAAAAGAAGGGGTTGAAGAAGAGAGAGAACAAGAGATTCCAAAAAAAGAAGCAGAAACTCAAATTCGGATAGAAATTCCAGAAGAAGGAAATCTTATAGGGATGGTTTACAGAGATGAAGAGTTTAGAGATAAGTTCGAATTTAAATACCCTAAAAATTTTAAGATTGAGCAAATAGATAAAGGTATCAAAATCATTTTTCCAGAATCTTATATCCATTCATCATATATTTTTAAAAATGATGTTACAGATGCTTGGATTGGGGTTGGAATAGGAATTATGGAAAAAGAAGGTATGAAGGGAGATTTATGCCAAAAGTTAGAAAAGTTAGATGATAAAGAGGTGAGAATAAATAACATTAATTTTATAAAAGGCAATATTACTACCCATGCCATGGGAGGGTGGTATACCGATTATAATATTTATCGCACTTTACATAACGGAGTTTGCTACGAGATTTTATTGGCTGTAACCGGCCGGGGTCCTGGAGCAGGAGCACATGGAGGTAAGGGTCCTTTGCCAGAAGATTATGCTGAGCCTCAAAGTAAAGAGAAATTCTTTTCAATCTTCGATCAGATGCTCTCTACTTTTAGGTTCATTGAAGAAGGAAAAAAAATTACGGTAACTTCTCCTGCAGAAGGTGAAGTTTGGGAAGTAGGCAGAACCTATCAAATTCGTTGGACACCAAGTAATCCCGAAGAGCATATTGTAATGAGATTATATAAGACTCCTTATTTATCACTTGATCTTGTTTGGGAACCATCTTATAGTTTTCAAAATACTGGAACGTATTCTTTTACTGTTTTTGACTGGTTAGAACCAGGAAAATATCAGTTTCAAATATCTGCCTATGGTGGTTCAGGGGAAAGTAGTTATATGTACAGCGGGCGTAGTGGCGAGTTTTCAATTGTTTCAAAATAAATCCTTTTCCACTTTTCGGTTTTTGGAGTAAGATTAAAATTGTATCCATTTCCCAAAGAGAATATCTTTTAAGTGGCTGAAGATGGGAGAATCTAATGTGATAAGTTAAAATAAGAATAGTTAAAATTATGTTAACATTGAAAGAAATTAAAACAATTTTGAGAAGGAATAAAAAATTATTGAGGGAGAAATTTTCTGAAAATTTAATGAC
>JASEJS010000099.1 GCA_030016765.1 Patescibacteria group bacterium | reverse complement strand
AGCAGTTGCTGAAACCAAAATCTTATCAAATGGCGCCTCTTTTTTATATCCCTTTGAGCCATCAGCACAAATAAATTTAACCAGCCCCTTTTCTATAAAATTATATTTTGCCACATTATTTTCGCCGAATTCTTTTAATTCTGGAATTATTTCAGTTGCGATAACCTTTCCATTTATTTTTGGTTTTTGATTTTTAATTTTTGATTTTCGCTCTTCGCTACTCACTATGTAAGCAAGGAGAGCGCTTGTCCAGCCAGAACCGGAACCGACATCTAAAATTTTATCTCCCGGCTGAGGTTCTAACTGCTCAATCATAAATGCTACCACCAGAGGCTGAGAAATAGTCTGACCATAACCAATTGGCAGAGCTTCATTTAATTCAGCCAAATCTTCCATTCCCTTTGGCAAAAAATCAACTCTTTTAATTTTTCTAAAAGCCTCAATAATTCTCGGGGTTTTTAGCCAACCTTCCTGTATTAAATTATCGAGAAGCGCCATACTTTTTTCAATTTCTATAATTTCGGTTTCTTTACCTTTTTCTCAAAACTAGAGCTGGATATCTTTTAATTTCTAAAGAGGCATCTTCAGCGGGGGTACCAGGAATCGAACCCGGAAGATGGGATTTGGAGTCCCACAGTTTGCCAATTAGCTTATACCCCCTGCTACTTCTTAACTTCTTTGTGAATTGTATGTTTCCGGCACCACTTACAAAATTTTTTCAATTCTAATTTTTTCTCACCTGCCCTTTTTGATTTGTGAACATAATAAGTAATTCTTTTACATTCTGGACACTGAAGTTTGATAAAAGGTTTCCTTTTGACTACCATAGACTTTTAAGCCGGAGACGAGAATCGAACTCGTGCTCGCCCCCGCCCTTTAATAATTAAGCCGATGGGGAGAATTGAACTCCCGACTTTCATCTTACCAAGATGACGTTCTACCACTGAACTACATCGGCATAAAGGGCGGGCTGTTTTACCACTAAACTACTCCGGCAAATTTATTTTACAGCAATTGTAATTTTCTCACCCTCTTTATTTATTAAAACAATTTCTTCAATTTCTTTTGCATTTTTAACATGTAATCCACCACAAGGAATTGGTGGATAATCTTTAACCACACACCACCTGAACCCCTTTCTTTTTTTATCTGGATAAGTTTTGATTTCAATGCCAGATTTTATATCCATATTGGCTCTTTCAATCGCCTGATTGATTATCTCATCTGAAATTTCATGTTTAAAAACGAGGTAAGCATTTTTTGGCTTTACCACGCCGGCAACTGCCCGCTCTTTAAATTTTGAATCAAATACCCCAGCAAGCAAGTGTAGGGCAGAGTGCAATCTCATAATGTTTAGTCTATATTTCCAATCCAATGTAAGTTTTACTTTATCGCCAACCTTAAAAGGATTGTATTGAGGAATAATGTGCCAAACATTGTCGGCTTCTTTTTTAGAACCTGCAATTTTAACATCATTTACTTTTCCGAAATCCCCTGGCTCAGTATTTGTTTGAGGAATAAAAATTGTTTTATCTAGCAAGATTTTGTTCCCTTCAACTTTTGTGACTTTTGCCTCAATTTCTGTTTTATATTGATCTTGATAATAAATTAACTCTGTCATTATGGTTTTTATTATGGGTAGGGAGGGACTTGCACCCCCGAAGGTCAGTGACCGCCAGTTTTACAGACTGGTGCGTTAGCTACTCCGCCACCTACCCTAACAAAACGCAATTCGATTTTATTTTAACATATCTTGATTTATTTCTCAAATCAC
>JASEJS010000098.1 GCA_030016765.1 Patescibacteria group bacterium | reverse complement strand
GAAATAAAATCGAAGAGATTTTCCAGCTTCCGATAAAAATTGAGGATGAGAAGCCAGCTAAAGAAATTTTAAAAAAGAAATTAAAATCCCAGAAACTGTTTTCAGATTTAAAAGGATTAAAACCCGGAGACTATTTAGTTCATTTGGACCACGGTATAGGAAAATTTATCGGTTTTCTCAGCCAACAATATGGTCAAGAACAGTTCTTGACCAATTATTATGTTTTAGAATATGACCAGGGAGATAAATTATATGTTCCGGTTGGTCTGGAAAGGAAACTCTCAAGATATATTGGTTTTGTTGAGCCAAAAATATCAAGATTGGGTTCTTTGCTCTGGCAAAGAGTGAAAAAGAAGGTTAAAAAAGAAGCAGAAAAATTTGCCAGAGAACTTCTGGAAATTTATGCCAAAAGGGAAATCGCTACTCGCCCCGCCTATCTGCCGGAAGATGAACTTGATTTTCAATTGGCCTCATCTTTTCCTTATGAAGAAACTGCTGACCAAATTCAAACCCTTCAAGAAATAAATAAAGATTTAGAAAAAACAGAGCCAATGGATAGATTAGTTTGTGGTGATGTCGGGTTTGGGAAAACGGAAGTTGCTCTGAGAGCAATGGTAAAAGCGGTGAAATCGGGATATCAAGCAGCAATAATCTGTCCAACAACAATTTTGGCTAATCAGCATGAGCAAAATTTTAAAGAACGGCTGAAAAATCTGCCCATCAAAATATCTATCCTTTCACGGCTCCAGTCAAAAAAGAAACAAAAAGAAATAATCGAAAAAATAAAAAGTGGGAAAATTGATATTTTAATTGGGACTCATCGCCTTTTATCAAAAGATGTTGAATTTAAAAATCTCGGACTTTTAGTCATTGATGATGAACAAAGATTCGGAGTGAAACAAAAAGAGAAATTAAAAAAATTAAGAGCTTCACTTGATGTTTTATCGCTTTCCGCTACCCCTATTCCTCGAACTCTTTATATGGCTTTATCTTCTTTAAAAGATATTAGTTTAATTCAAATACCACCGGTTGGTAGATTACCAGTCAAAACTTTTATTTTACCATTTTCGGAAAAGGTAATTAAGAAAGCAATTGAAGATGAGGTAAAAAGAGGAGGTCAGGTCTATTATCTCCACAATCGAATCGAAACAATTGAAAAAGTCAAAAAATCTTTAGAATGTTTAAACTTTGAGTTTAAACCGATTAAATTAGGAATTGCTCATGGAAGGTTAAGAGAAAAAGAATTAATAAGAGTAATGGCTGATTTCCAAAATAAAAAGATTGATGTTTTGATTGCCACAACCATTATTGAAAATGGGCTGGATTTACCAAATGTGAATACCCTCATTGTGGCTGACGCTACGAAATTGGGTCTGGCTCAGGCATATCAAATCAGGGGAAGGATTGGTCGAAGTCACACCCAGGCTTTTGCTTATTTTCTCTACCCTTTTCGTTTAACCGAGAAGGCAAAAATAAGATTAGATGCCCTCAAGGAAGCCGAAGAATTAGGTTCTGGCTATAAAATTGCTTTGAAGGATTTAGAAATGAGAGGAGCAGGAAATATTTTAGGTAAAGAACAATCTGGAAATATTAATAAAGTTGGATTAAATTTATATTGCCAAATGCTAAATGAAGCAATTGAGAAAATAAAATAAAAAAAGAGTTTTATTTTTCACAATCTTAACTAGTCTTGACAGATGATTTCCATAATGCTAAATCATAATTAGAAATATGGCTGATGAAAATCTTAAAAAATTTAAAGCTGAAATTTGTCGCCATTTT
>JASEJS010000097.1 GCA_030016765.1 Patescibacteria group bacterium | reverse complement strand
TCAGCAATTGTCTTTCTTTTTCAACCTTTTACAGTTTTTTTCAGAAATCAAAGTATAAAAAAAGCAATAAAAAAGCGAGCTAAATTCAAAGATTTATTAGTAATTGGTATTACTGGCAGCTATGGTAAAACTTCAACCAAAGAATTTTTGGCGACAATTTTATCTGAAAAATTTAAAGTCTTGAAAACAAAAGAACACCAAAATACTGAAATTGGGGTTTCCCAATGCATTTTAAATGATTTAAAAAAAGAACATGAAATTTTTGTTGTTGAAATGGGAGCCTATAAAAGAGGTGAAATAAAATTGCTTTGTCAAATTGCTAAACCTAAAATTGGAATTCTAACCGGGATTAATGAGCAACATTTAGCTACCTTTGGCTCTCAAGAAAATATTATTAAAGGGAAATATGAGTTAATTGAATCACTGCCAGAAAATGGCTTGGCTATTTTCAATGGCTCAAATCCTCATACTTTTAGACTCTATTTGAGAACGAAAAAGCCAAAAAAGATTTACAGATTCCAAGCAGTAGCTGATCATATTGAGCCAGATATTTTTGCCAAAAATATAATAATGGAAAAAGAATGGATTAGCTTTAGGGTTTATCCTAAAGGAGAAAAACCAATAGATTTCAAAGTTAATGTTTTGGGAGCTCAGAATGTCGGAAATATTTTAGCAGCAATTTTAGTAGCCAGAGAATTAAAAATGACTTGGGAAGAGATTCTCAGAAGTTGCCAAAAAATTAAACCAGAACAAGGAACAATGCTAATTAAAAAAGGAATAAATGGAATTAATATTATTGATGCCACTTATTCAGCAAATCCTAATGGAGTAATTGCTGATTTAGATTATTTAAAAATTTATCCTAATTTAGCTAAAAAAATAATTATTATGCCGTGTTTGATTGAGTTAGGTAAAGCTTCAAAAGAAGTTCATCGCAAAATAGGAGAAAAAATTGCTGAAGTTTGTGATCTAGCAATAATTACTACCAAAGATAGATTTAAAGAAATTAAAGAAGAAGCAGGTGAAAAGGCTCTCTTTCTCGAAAATCCAAAAAAGATTTTTGAAAAGATAAAAGAATTTAGTCAGCCCAATGATATAATTCTTTTAGAAGGAAGAATTTCTTCAGAGATTATTGAATTAATAAGTAGTTAAAAAAAATGGTGCCATATAGCACCTTAAAAGAACTATTTTTTAATTCAGTGGTTATTCCTCTCTAATGAGGAGGAATAATGTTACTAGGAATAGTGCCAAAAAGCTCATTGCACACCCGAAGAAGAAAATTTTCTGGGAAGAGATACAAACCAGTATCTCAAAGAGCAAGAATAAACCGGCAAATACTATGGCAAATACTCTGAGAGGTTTCTCTCCCAGATCCCAGCTGATTAGATATCCCTTCACTTTGTTTCACCTCCTATAAAGAGCAAAACAATTTTTTGCTCACTAAATTAATATTATTATGCCCCAAAAATTTTGTCAAGCTCTGAAACCAATTTCCATATCTTTGTCACCCAATACTGAAAAAAACGATTTTCAGTTGGCTTTAAAATTACTCTTCCAACCCTGGCTTTGGAAATACGACAAAAAATCAGCGATCGCTGAAAATTTGTCGAATTTATTAGAAGAGGAATTTAAGAAATATTTAGGAGTAAAATATGCTATTTCTTTTAATAGTGGCAGATCAGCTTTAATGGCCATTTTAGAAGGAATAGGAATAAAGGAAGGCGATGAAGTTTTACTTCAGGCTTTTACTTGTAATTCGGCAGTAATTCCAATTTTAAAATATAAGGCCAAACCAGTTT
>JASEJS010000096.1 GCA_030016765.1 Patescibacteria group bacterium | reverse complement strand
TATTAATTCCTCTGTCTTTTTGGACTTTTCTTTTAAATCAGAAATCATCATATTTATTCCTACAGCTAAAACATCAATCTCGTCTGGTTGAGAAGGATTTTTTAGGGGACAAAAAAGATCAAAATCTCCTTTGGCGATTTTCTCTAAAACCTTAATAATCCCTCTAATTCTTTCATCTTTATTCATCAAAGAAAATTTTATTTAGGAATCGTGATTTTACAGATTTTTCCGGGAATAAGCTCTGGCTCTCTCTCCAATCCTTTTCCTAAAACAGAACAGACTCCTCTTAAAATTCCGCCAACTGGGCAGGCGGTCGCTGGTAGAGGATATTTTCCCACTTTTTTAGGACAGATATGACAATCTTCAATAGTAATCACTATTTCTCCCCCCTTTTCTTCAAAAGTGGCGCTGGGGTCGATCTCCAACTCTGTATTTAGAACCTTCCAAATTTCTGGAAGACTCATTTCTGGGTGAATAACTCCTTTGGTTTTCATTTCTTCCCCTAATTCCTTTCCTACTATCCAACTGACCTTATTAGTTATTAACTGGCTCTCCATTCCCATTTTGCCAATCCCAGCAGCAAAACCCATAATAATTCTTTGAATATAAGTCATAATTTTTAAAATTGTTGTATTTTATTTTCGATCTTTGATTTTTCTAGTTCTTCGTTTAGTTTTTTTATCTCTTCCTTTAATTCTATCATTTTTAATTCTCTTCCAACAGCCAATTTCTGAAATCTTTCCAATTCTTCTATTTTCTTTCTTAGTTCTTTTGTTCTTTCTTTTATTATTTCTTCTCTCTGCTCTACTAACTCTCTTAACTCTCTTGTCCTGGCCTGAACTTTTATTTCTAAAACAGTTTTTGCCTCCTCTAATTCCTCTTTTAATTTCTTTAATTCTTTAATTTCTTTTTCTCTTTCTTGAAGAAGTTTTCTAATTCGGGAAAGTAAAGTCATCCCTTCAGGTTGACTTTGTGTTAATTCTTCTTTCTTCATAAAGCTAAAAAACTTCTTATCTTCTAAAGAATTAATTTAATCTTAAAATTAAAATTTAACTTTATCTCTTTTCTATCTCTCTCTTTCTTATCTCTGCCTCTATTATCTCTCTTTCAGCTATTTCAGCTTCTCTTTTTATAACGCTATCACGAGTGATAAACAAAAATAGTAAGATTCCTAAAGCATTAGCTAGTATCATCGGCAATAAAACTTTCTGGAAAAATAAACTCTCTATTCCCCAAAAAGTTTTCTCAGTATAGAGAGGCGAGGTCAGAGGAACTATAACATGAAGATGAATAATTTCCCAAATGGCTGTAATTCCCACTATCTTCCAAATCTGTTTTGGAGTAACTCTTTTAATATTAATGTTTTTGTATTTCGAAAGCCAAGCCCCTAAAAAACCAGCACCTATTGTAGCTAAACCACAACCTAAGGCTGACCAGTATCCTAAAGTACCAGTCCAACCTGTCCACCACAAACCTGTTATCCTATATAAACCTGAAATTAAACCAGCGCCAATACCAACTACTGGCCCTCCTAGTATTCCCGCAAATATGGCTATACAATCTCGAACATTAACTACCACTCCTATCAATTTCAAACCATATTCGGAAGCAAGAATACCTAATATTCCAAAAAATAAAATCATTCCCAGTTTTTCTATTCTTAAATACTCTTGTTTATAAACAAATCTTCTTATCTTTTCTGAAAGAGAGCACAAATACAGAAAAGCTACAACCAAGGCAATAAAAATAACTAAATGGGAAGTAGTATTTATTATTTCTTTAACCATTTCTGAGCTTATATTTTTATTATAATTTGGTTTTTATTTTCGACCTTT
>JASEJS010000093.1 GCA_030016765.1 Patescibacteria group bacterium | reverse complement strand
TTACCTAAAAATTGCTTTTTGCCAAACTTCTTTTTCCAATTTAATATTAAAAATTGTTGTCCAGAAATTCAAAACCTTTTTAAACCAAACTCCTCTTTTTGGATTTTTTACCACTTCTTTAATCTCTTTTTCTGAATAAATTTTATAAAGCAATTTTAAATCTTCCCAAGTTCCATAATTTAAAACCTGAGTAATAATATATTCTTTATCTTTTTTTAAATCTAAATCTCTGACATCATAAGACCAAAGTACATTTTTTAATTTTTTGAGAATTTTATATTTCCGATTTCTCATAAAATTTATTTAAGATAAAGTTTTTTAAACTCATTAACAGTATTTATTAAATTTTTTTTAATTTTAGTCCAATTAACTGGTTTAAGGTAAGTAATTCTCCTTTTTATTTTTTCTCTTTCAGCATCGACGAAATAAGTTAAAGACTGGAGAGCTAAATAGGGATTAAAACTATGGTATTTCTTTTCAGCAACTTCAAAAATCTTTTTTAAACCCAATTCCTTAATTAAAAAATAAATATCGATGAAATCCCTTTTTATCCCTCTCTGAATAATACTTATTACTTTCATAGCAGCAATATCTTCTTTTGAAGCTATCAGAGGAAATTCCTTTATCCTAATTAAAGGATAAATCAATGGATAAGGATAATAAAAGAAACTCGTTTCTCGATTATTAATTTTTACAATCAAAGTTTGCTCTGGATTCTGGACCAATTTAATCTTTTTTCTAAAACGTTCTTCAAGTTCTCTGAGAAGTTTTTTATTATCGAATTTTTTTTCAGTGTAAAAATCAAAATCTAAAGAAGTTCGATGGCGAAAGTGTAAAGCTAAAGCTGTTCCTCCAGCTAAATAGAAGCCATATTTTTTCAAAAATTTCAATTTTTTTAGCAATTTGATTTGCTTTGAATTAAGCACAGAAAGATACATTTACTTTATCAGTTTCCAAGCCAAAGGCAAAATTGATCCCGCTAAGAGTAACTTTAATAAATCGCCGATAATAAAGGGATAAAGTCCAACGGCTAAGACTTTCTTAAATCCAACAAATTTTGCTAACCATAAAAGTCCGGGAATATAAAGGATGATATTTCCCAAAAGCATAGCTAAAATTGCTGTTTTAACCTGTCTATCAAATCCTCTTTCACAAAGCCAACCAATTAAATAGGCAGCGAAAACAAAACCAATAATGTAGCCAAAAGTAGGACTCAAAATATAAGCCATTCCTCCTCCTCTGGAAAACCAGGGAATACCAGCTAAACCCATTAAGAGATAAGTCAATTGAGATAAAGCTCCCCTTTTTGAACCAAGCAAAGCTCCGCTTAATAAAACGGCAAAGGTCTGCATGGTAATGGGCACTGCTCCAATTTCGATTTTCAATTTAGCGCAAAAACCAGTAAGGAGAGCAAAACTTAAAACCAAAGCAATATCTCTAGCAATTGCCAAAATCCTTGTAGCTGGTAAAGGCAAAATGGCATCAATTAAAACTGGCTGTTTGTTCAAAGTCTTCATTAATTTAAAATTTTTCTACATTATATTGAACTTCCTCGACCTTTCTACCAACAATAGGAACTTCTTCAATTTTAATCTTTTTTAACCAATCTGGCAAATTTATCTGGCAAATTTCGGCAAAAACTCTATCTAAATTAAAAGGATTAAAAGAAGCCAAAATCAATCCTAAAAAAGCAGTGAAACCATCGCTTCTTTGAATAGTATTTGCTTCAGCTAAAGTTAAATATGAAGGAAAAACTTCTTGGAGTTTTTCTATTATTTCTTCTAGGGAAAAAAGGTATTGGAGAGAAAGATAAGATTCTCTTTTTAAGAATTTTAAAGAATTTTCCAGTGCTCCCTTAACTCCCAATTTAGAATCAAGTTTTAAAATTGGTAAATTAATTATTAAATC
>JASEJS010000092.1 GCA_030016765.1 Patescibacteria group bacterium | reverse complement strand
ATGAAAAAGATATTTTAGGGATTGGAAATTTTAGTTATTTTTTTATTTCTTTTCATTTTTGCTTTTTTAGGATTTTATTTTCAAAAAATTTCTTATTGGAAAACAGAAAATCTCTCATTTTGTAAAGAAAATTGTGGTTTTGAAGGAAATCCCTATTTTTGGTTACCAAATTATAATATTAAGAATTCTTTATGCTCTCAGATTGCTCCTCCTTATGGATATCAAAGAATATCTGTAAAGAAAAATTCTTTTGAAGAATGGCTTAGATATCTTCCTTTAAAAGAAGGGAATCCTCCAATTCTTTTATATAATGGGAAAAAGGCTTATCAATTTCCTCATCAAGGGATAATTGATATTGATATTGGAAGCAAAAATCTTCAGCAATGTGCTGATGCAATAATTAGACTCCGAGCAGAATATTTATTTACTAAGAAAGATTACCAGAAAATCCACTTTAACTTTGTCTCGGGATTTAAAAGTTCTTACTTAAGATGGCGAGAGGGTTTTCGGCCAATAGTAGTTGGGGATTTAGTAAAAGAAATAAAATTGGCATCTTTTGATGATTCCTGGAAAAGCTTTCGAGAATATCTAAATTCTGTTTTTAATTATGCCAATACTTTTTCTTTAGAAAAAGAAATGGTTTCAGTTAAAGATATTAATGAAATAAAAATTGGCGATATTTTCATCCAAGGAGGATTTCCTGGACATACCACAATTGTAGTTGATCTGGCAGAGAATGAAAGAGGAGAAAAAGTGTTTTTACTTGCTCAAAGTAATAGACCTGCTCAAGATATTCATATTCTCAAAAATCCTAATAATTTTCGATTAAGTCCTTGGTACAGTGCAAATTTTGGTGAGATTTTAAAAATTCCTGGCTGGACCTTCAAAATGACAGATTTAAAAAGATTTCAGTAAATATCTATGAAATTTATTTTTATTTTAATAGTTCTTTTATTTTTATTATTTCTCCTAATAAATTTCTCACCTTTAATTGGAGCCAAAAAAATTTCTACTGAATTAAAAGAAGCTGAACCCATTTATTTATCTGGAAAGACTCTGTTTATTTCCGATTTACATTTAAAAAATCTTTCTCAAATTGACATTCAATTCGATGTTGATAACTTAATCATTGTCGGAGATTTCTTTCATTCTCCGAAATATTTTTCAAAATTTGGCAAAGATAAAGAAGAAATTTTCAAAAGAGTATTAGAAAAATTGATTTCAGCAAATTCTTCAACTAATGTCTATTACATTTTATGTAGAGATGCCACTCATGATCCCCATCTATCTGAATTTGATTTTAAATTCGATAATGTAAATTTTCGTTGTTTAGGAACAAAAGGCCATTTTGTTTTGGAGGAGTTACATATATTTGCTATTCACGGTGACCAAATTAATAGAACTGGGGTAATGGCTTGTGCAATTTCTTATTTTTCAAAACTTCTTGGAAAACCTCTAATTTTAGAAAGATTCTGGAAAAATCTGGCAAAAATAGATAAAGATTATTGGTTAATTACTGGCCATAGTCATATTCCAGCTATTGATTATGAAAATAAAATAGCAAATTGCGGGTCTTGGGTTGGAGTTCCTTTAATAAATTTTCTATTAAGAATTCCTACTAAAACTGGAATATTATTTAAAGAAAAAGAAATAAAATTAATAAAATATTAGCAGAGGTGGAACTGATAAAATAAAATGTCGGTTCAAGCCTGACTGCTGGCTTGACAAGGTTTTTGGAAAAAGTAAAATAAAATTAGAAAAGAACTTTGAAAATTGAATCAGTTTCTTAGAGTTGCCCCGAAATACTACCACTAATAAAATCACGAATTAAAATCACTAATTTTCACGAATTTTATTCGTGATTATTCGTGTGAAGATTATATCAGTGGTTTATTCTGAGAGTTTGATCCTGGCTCAGGATGAACGCTGGCGGCGTGGATAAGGCATG
>JASEJS010000091.1 GCA_030016765.1 Patescibacteria group bacterium | reverse complement strand
GAAATTTTCCAATTCTAATAGTTTATTATTTTGAGGAGGTTCTCTCTCAAATACGTCAAAAGCCGCTCCTCTTATTTTTCCTGACTTTAAAGCTTGATAAAGAGCTTCTTCTTCAATCAAGCCTCCCCGAGCACAATTGATAATGAAAACTCCGGGCTTCATTTTGTCTATTAATTCTTTATTGACCAGATATTTAGTCTCTTCAGTAAGGGGAGTATGTAAAGTAATGTAGTCTGAGTTTTGGACTAAAAAATTTAAATCGACCATCTCTGCTCCTTCTGCTTCTTTGACAAAAGGATCAAAACCTAATGTCCTCATTCCTAAAGCTTTAGCTCTTTTAGCTACTTCTTTGCCAATTCTTCCCATTCCAATGATTCCTAAAGTTTTTCCATAAATTTCCGTTCCTTCAAATTTTTTCTTTTCCCATTTTCCTCCTTTTAAAGAAAATGTCGCTTGGGGAATAAATCGAGAAAGAGCGAAAAGGAAGCCAATAGTCAGCTCAGCTACGGCAATAGTACTAGCTTCCGGAGTATTAAAAACGGTAATTCCTTTTTCTTTAGCTTTCTTCAAATCAATATTATCTAAGCCTACTCCGCCCCTCACAATTAGCTTTAAATTTTTAGTATTTTCTAAAATCTCTCCCCCTAGTTTAGTGGCACTCCTGACTATAATTCCATCAAAATTGTCCAGGATTTCTCCAATCCTCTCTTTGGGAAAATCGTATTTTAATTCCACCTCTATCCCCTTTTCCCGAAGCTTTTTTACTGTAGTTTCGGAAATTGGATCGGTTACTAAGATTTTCATTTTATTTTTAAAAATTGATCAATCTCAGATAAAAGTTCTTTTATCTCTTCAGGCTGGAGGTCCCCCATATGGGCAATTCTAAAGCATTTTCCTTTTAATTTTCCATAACCAGGAGCTATTTCTTTCCCTTTCTCTCTCAGATTCTTTCTCAGTTTTTCAATATCTATTTCCCGAGTATTACTGATTACTGTAAGAGTTGGTGATAAATATTTTTCATTGGCAAATAAAGCAAATCTTTCTCTAGCCCAATCTTGGACAATTTTAGCCATTTCTTGATGTCTTTTAAATCTATTTTCTAAACCTTCTTCAAACAATATTTCACTTAATTTTTTGTTTAAGGCAAAGAGATGAGAAATAGAAGGAGTAGCTGGTGTTTGCTTTTTTTCTTTCCAATATTTAAAATGTTCTAAAAAATCAAAATAATATCCTCTATTTTCAACTATTTCAGCTTTCTTTAAAGCCTTTTCGCTAACTGCTCCAATAGCAATGCCTGGTGGAAGGGCTAAACATTTTTGACTCCCAGCAAAAATGACATCTATTCCTAATTTATCCACTTCTATTTTTATTCCCCCCATTGAACTCACGGCATCAACTAAAAAGCAAATTTCTGGATATTTTTTAATTACTTTGGCAATTTCCTCTAAGGGATTGGTCACTCCAGTAGAGGTTTCATTATGAATTAGGGCTACAGCATCGAAATCTCCTTTTTTTAATTTTTCCTCAACCATTTCTGGTAAGATAGCTTCTCCCCAAGGAACCCTCAAAGATTCAACTTCTTTCCCATTTCTTTTAGCAATCTCTTCCCATCTTTCCCCAAAAGCTCCACAGCTAAGGTGGAGGACTTTCTTTTTTACGCAATTTCTGATAGCAGCTTCCATAAAGCCAGTGGAGGAAGAAGTAAAAACAAAAATGGTATTTTTGGTAAATAATAATTTTTGTACTTTCGAACTAATCTCTTCTAAAAGAAGAGAAATTTCTTTTGAGCGATGACCAATTAAAGGAGAAGCCATCTCTTTTCGAATTTCCTCTCTAATTTCAGTAGGGCCAGGAATGAAAAGTTTGATATGTTTATTTTTCATAAATAATTTTTAATCTCTTATAATATTTCCAAATGAACCAGGCAACTATTCCAAAAATTAAGCAAATGAGATTTAATGGCCAGTAAATTTCTTTGCCAATAAAAATGGGGTTAAAATGGGAAGGCCAAAAAGGGAAAACATCATAATGGGTTAAGCTATCGAAAA
>JASEJS010000090.1 GCA_030016765.1 Patescibacteria group bacterium | reverse complement strand
AATCAACCGGTGAAGTAATGGGAATCGATGAGAAATTTGAAAATGCTTTTTTCAAAGCGGAAATAGCAGCTGGAAATTCTCTACCTTTAAAAGGAAATGTTTTTATTAGTATTAGAGAAGATGTTGATCCTCAAGAAATTGCTAAAAAATTTCATTCTTTAGGATTTAAGATTTTTGCTACTGAAGGAACGGCTGAAAGAATCTCTCGAGCCAAAATTCCAGTGAAAAAAATCCCAAAAATTTCAGAAAGAAAAAGACCTAATATTTTAGATTATCTTTCAAAAAAAGAAATTGATTTGGTCATCAATTTGCCAGCTGGCAAAGGAGCTAAATCCGATGAATACAAAATCAGAAGGATGATCATTGATTATAAAATTCCCTATTTTACTACTTTATCAGCAGCTTTTGCCGCAGCCAAAGCTATTTCTTATCAAATCAAATACAAAAAGTTAAAAGTTCATCCCTTAAAATAAGCTGATTTTTTAAAAGTCGAAATTAACTGGGAAATAAAAAACAATCAATTTTAGACAAAGATTTAAAAAGGGATTTGCAGGAAGTTTGATTTTTTATTTTTAAATTATTAGAATTAAATTATATGGCCAGAATGATTAGGGTTGTTTTGGATACTAATGTCTATATAGCTTCCTTATTAGGAAGAGGTGCACCTTATCAAATTTTCATAAAAAGTGACAATTTGGAATTTACAAATTCTAATTAATCAAAGAAAAAAATTATGGCAAATGGTGATTTTTTACCAAGAAATGAATATGAAATGTGTGGTTTTTTTGAAGACCTTTTGTTTATGAAGACAGAAAAATTTTCGCCAGAATTAGACCAAGAACCAGAGAAATCTGCCCTTAAGCTAAATAATAAAGATATAGCTCTTTTGGATAAAACTGGAATTCTCAATCGTATTTTTAGAAGATGGTTTCAAACTACTTGGCTATATGAAGGAGATTCTAAACATTTTGAGGGAAGTACTCCCCGCCAAGAATTAGCCCAGCTTTATCCTGATTTAAAAGAAGGTTGGGATTTTATTTCAGTTAAACTGGGAAAAAAGAATGAGGAATGGAAGGTTGTCCCTCGTTATTTTTCTAAGAAATGGCTGGAAGAAGAAAAAGATGTATTTGAATTTGGATTAAAAAATTTAAAAAATCAAAAAAGCGAACTGATAGAACCACAACTAGATTGCGAATTTAGAGCTTTCATTGACTGGCTTTCTCTGGCTGAAAAAGTTGCCAAAAAAATTAGACCAGAAAGAATGAGGTTTGAAAACAATTTTATTAAATATTTAATGCTACTTTTTGAAACAGCTCCTGCCAACATAATATTGAATTGTAGAATGAATTTAACCAAAGAGAAATTTGCTAAAGCAAGTTTTGAGCTAAGAGAATATTTATTTTGGCTTCTTGAAAATCAAAGTTGGGAAAAAGATAGTTATTGGGGCATAGATGATGTGTTTTTTAATTGCTGGAATATTTTAAGAAAGGCAGATAAAAATCTTCTCTCATATAAAGAAGTTGTAAAAAGCAGCGAGAGAGTGAAAAAGATAAAAGAAAACAAATTATTGAAAAAATCAGCGGAAGTATTGTATAGATTAGGAGTGGCCTTTGATAGATATTTCCTCTTTCCTTTGG
Source organism: Patescibacteria group bacterium (assembly GCA_030016765.1). Classification (GTDB taxonomy): domain Bacteria; phylum Patescibacteriota; class Minisyncoccia; order Minisyncoccales; family JASEJS01; genus JASEJS01. Next base: position 462 of record JASEJS010000090.1, on the reverse strand, counting down.
ATAGATATTTTGGAGGAATGGAGATTGTTTGGACAGATAAGCAAGCTTTCTTAAACGAATTAGCAGTAACCATTAATCTTTTAAAAAATAATCTAAAAATAAAGCGTAATCTCAAAGCAGAAAAAGAGTTCTTGGATATCGGTGACATTGCTTACGACATCAGGTATATTTGGTTTGCTCCCTCAACTTCTTTTCGTTTTTTAAAATCTCTTTATCGATATTTTTGATTTTTCAAAAAAATTGAAAGACAAAGATAAAAAATAAAATTAGAGGTTGTTGAAAATCAGATTAAAAATAACAACCCCCAGAGGTTAAAGAGACTTTAGAGAGGTTAATAAAAATAGGCGATACTCGAGAAGAATTGGAGACGAGAAAATTACCACTATTATAAAAGAAGTTAGAAATTTGTTAAAAAAATTAAACCATTATGAGCAAACAAGATTTATTTAAAAAAATTGAGGA
>JASEJS010000089.1 GCA_030016765.1 Patescibacteria group bacterium | reverse complement strand
ATTGGCAAAGAACACACTTTTGAAAAAGATACCAGAGACCCAGAAATTATTTTTGGGACCTTTGATAAAATTATTAAAAATGTTTGGGAAGACCTGATTGAAAACAAATTTTCCTTTAAAACTATTACAGTCATTTGTCGTTTCCGAGGTTTTGAAACTCATACCAAGGCAAGAACTCTAAAAGAACCCACTAATAATTTTAAGATTTTAAGGGCAGAGGCTAAGAAACTTCTTTTGAAATTTTTAGTTGAGAACCCAAAATTGATTCGCCTAATTGGCCTGAGGCTTTCTCAATTAAGAGAAAGATGTGGGTAATTCTTTATTTGAAAGCATTTTTTCGTCTATAATCAATGATGGTGGGGTTGATATTAAAAGAAAAACTTGGTAAAAAGATATAAAGTATGCCTTCTTTGTTTAAAAAAAATTTAGCCTCTCTTTTTCTTTTAGTTATAATTGTGGCTAGTTTTGGCTTAGGTCTTTATTTTGGAAAATCGCAATGTCAATTCTGTCCGCCGGAAGAAATTGATTTTTCTCTCTTCTGGGAGGCCTATCATAAACTTCAAGAAAAATTTGTTGATAAAGAGAAACTTGATATCCAAAAAATAATTTACGGAGCCATCAAGGGAATGGTAAAATCTTTGGAGGACCCTTATACTATTTTTCTGCCGCCAGAAGAAACTAAAAGGTTTATTGAGGATGTCAAAGGGATCTTTGAAGGGGTGGGAATGGAAATCGGCATTAAAAAAGGACAACTCCAGGTAATAGCACCTTTGGAAGGGACACCAGCCCAGAGAGCTGGATTGAGAGCCGGTGATAAAATTATTAAAATAGATGATAAACCAACAATGGATATGACTATTGAAGAAGCAGTTAATTTAATCAGGGGACCAAGGGGAACAAAGGTAACATTAACTATTTTTCGGGAAGGATGGGAAGAAACCAGAGAATTTAAAATTACCCGAGCGATCATTGAGATTCCTTCTCTGAAATGGGAAATAAAGGACAGCGATATTGCCTATATCAAACTTTATCATTTTACTGAAAAAGCCAGCTTTGATTTTAGGGTGGCGGCATTTGAAATTTTAGCCAGTCCAGCCAAAAAAATTATTTTAGATTTGAGGAATAATCCTGGTGGATACCTAGAAGTGGCACAAGATATTGCCGGCTGGTTTTTAGAAAGAGGTCAAATTGTCGCCATTGAGGATTCTGGCCAGGGAAAACAAAAAGAATATAAAGCTAAGGAGAAAGGATTACTTTTTTCTTATCCTTTGGTAATTTTAATTAATCAGGGCTCAGCTTCAGGAGCAGAAATTTTGGCTGGTGCCCTAAGAGATAATCGTGGGATATTATTAATAGGGGAAAAATCCTTTGGCAAGGGCTCGGTTCAGGAATTGGAAAAATTAAGCGAAGGCTCATCTTTAAAAATTACCATCGCCAGATGGCTGACTCCAAAGGGCGAATTAATTACTAATAAAGGATTGCAGCCGGATATTAGAGTGGAAATAACTGATGAAGATTTTGAGCAAGGAAGAGATCCCCAACTGGATAAAGCTATTGAAGTAATAAAAGAAATGAGATAAAGTAATTTTAAGTTGTATGCGTGTTATCCTTCTTCAAGACGTAGATAAGTTGGGTAAAAAATACGAAGTCAAAGAGGTGGCTAATGGTTATGCCAGGAATTTTTTAATCCCCAGGGGTTTAGCGAAAATAGCAACGGAAGAAACGCTAAAATGGCTAAAGGTTCTAAAGGAGGCAGAGGCTAAAAAGTCTGAAGAGGAATTAAGGAAGGTTCAGGAATTAGCTTCGGCTATTGATGGACAGGAGATTATAATTCCAGTTAAGATTGGAGAGGATGGGCAACTTTTTGGCGCAATTACTAACCAAAAAATTTTAGAAAAATTAAAAGAAGCTGGATTTGAAATTAAAAAAACTCAAATTGACTTATTAGAACCAATTAAAGAATTAGGTGAATTCCCGGTAAAAATTAAGTTTGCCCACAATTTAGAGGCAGAAATAAAAGTAATAATAGTCGAAGAGAAATAAACCTTACGAAACTACGAATATTTTACGAATATACCGATTGCCAGATACGAATCTACGAATTTAGGCAATCG
>JASEJS010000088.1 GCA_030016765.1 Patescibacteria group bacterium | reverse complement strand
GGCTTTGGCTGTCCTGCGAAGCAAGACTTTCGAAGCTAAGTGGGAATTCACGAAGCAGATTTCTACCAACCCGCCAAAGGCGGGCTGGTAGTCAGAATTCAGCATCAGGATTTTCTCTAAAGAAGGTTCGGATTTTATTCAAGAGAGACAGCATTATGAATAATATTAAAGAAAACATAAAAGTAAGAGAAGAAAAAGATACCATTTACAGAAGATAGAAAACAAATAAGTGTAAATGAAAAAGAGATAAGAAAATAGACTTTTTATTTAAATACTTAAAAGAGAAGGTAAAAGAAGTCTTTAATAAAGAATGGAAAATAGAATAAAAAATTTGAGATTTAAGCGAAATCAAACATAACCTCACTGCAAGCAATTTTTAATTCTTTACATGTGGAAAGACTTAATATTAAATGGAATAATGAATGCACTTTCTAAAATTTCTCCTCGGGTATTCAAACTAATTTATTCTTATTGAAATTTCTCCTCGGATGCCACAAGTTAAAATCTATGTTAATGCTTTATTTACTACAAATATTGGGGAAATAGAAATTCAAGAAAAATTTGCGCAACCCCCTAAATATAATTTATAATTAAAATCTTAAAATAGTAAACCTCTCGGGTAGGTGAGTAGCTCGATGAAGATTTTTCTAGGAGCAAGCTAAATTGAAGTTCTGGCTTGCTTTATTTTATGGATAAATTTGGGTTTGATTTTTACTTGAGGTATTATAAAATGTAGAAGCTCGAAAAGAAGAACGTTATGGAGATTTTGATTCAATTTTTCAGGACATTTTGGCATTATCTCATAGAAATTTTACCAGCTTTAGTTGTTGGTTTTTTGATTAGTGGATTTGTTCATGAATTTATTTCGAGAAAGTGGATAGGAAAGTCCTTGAGCAAAAAAGGAACCAAATCAATTTTTTATGCAACCTTGGTAGGAATGGCCTTGCCAATTTGCTGCGATGGTGTTCTTCCCGTTGCTCTCAGTTTTTACAAAAAAGGAGCAAAATTAGGGGCAATCCTGGCTTTTTTAGTAGTCACACCAGCTACCTCTATACCAGCAATGCTCATAACTTATAAACTTTTAGGGCTTGAGTTTGCGATTTTTTTAGCACTGGCAGTAATACTGCTAGGTTTGATTGTTGGCGTAATCGGCAGTCTATTTTCTGTAAATCCCAAGAAAATAGAAAGGATTTGTGAGAAATGCACTTTGCCTATTGAAAAATGCATTTGTCCGCAACCTGCTTTTCCTTCAAGAATAAAATCTGCTTTTAAATTTGCTTTCCGGGAAATGCCAAAAGAAATTGGATTAGAGTTAATGATCGGGTTGGGATTAGCGAGTCTAATCATGATTATCGTTCCCTTCGGAGATCTAATCCGGACTTATTTGGCTGGAGCTGGAGGATATGCCTTTGCTGCTGTTTTTGGAGTTTTGATGTATATCTGTGCTACTGCTAGCGTACCTATGGTTCAGGCTTTGCTGATCAAGGGAATGAATGTTGGTGCTGCTATGACCCTTTTGTTGGTTGGACCAATTACGAGCTTCAGCACCCTGCTTGTTATAAGAAAAATATTTGGTTCAAAAATCTTACTGGTTTATTTGACGGTAGTTTTAGTGGTTGCCTTACTTGCTGGCTATACTTTTTCTTTTTTTTAAATCATTTTTGCAGCAATCAAGAATGTTTAATTCCGGAGTTTTAAACATATAAAAACCTATGAAGATGATGAGAACCTTGGATTTTCCAAAATGTTATGGACCTATGCACAAGTTTGACATTAAGGAGTTAAATTTAATCTAATAATTTCGAGGTCGAATAAAATATGCCAAATAATCAATTTTACAGAAAACTTTGGCAGATTGCTTTCGGAAATTATGGTTATCCCTCAATTCCTGTAGATAAACAGATGGATTGGTATTGTCAGAAAGTACCGGATATGAAACACAAGTCAGATTTATGGTGGAAAAAAGAAATTAAAATAGGTTCGAACATCTTCCAGGACTCGCAGCAAATTTATCTTTCCAAAAAAATAAGAAAGGCAAGTAAAGGCAAAGTTTCATTTGTCTCCAAAAATTTTTTCGCTGACTTATTTTTCGCCCGCCTTTTTAGGCAGCTCGCTTTTTAAAATTTTTAAAGCCTGATTATATCCTTTTCGATGGCATAAAAACAATAAGGATCATTATGAA
>JASEJS010000087.1 GCA_030016765.1 Patescibacteria group bacterium | reverse complement strand
TCGATCTTTCAGGATTATAATCTGGAGGAGCATTTTTTGGCTGATAGGGAGGAATATTAGCTCCAATCCAAAAGGCTTCTTCATCTTTTATCACCACATAAGAACCAGCCAGATTTACCCCTCTTTTTTTCAGAGACTTTACTTCCTGGCCAATTAAAGAAATTCCAGCCTCAAATCTTTCTAAGATTTGATAATTAAAATAAGCTTTTTTATTTTCAGCTAAAACCTCCACATTTTAATTTTAGCAAAAAATAAGGTAAACTAAAAAGATAAGAAACCTTTTCTCATTTTTAATTTTCTTTTACTTATTTTAATGATTCGAGAAAAAATAAGTAAATTAATAAAAAATTCAATAAAAGAACTTCAAATGGCAAGAAAATTGCCAAAATTTGATATTCCTGAAATTCAAATTGAGCATCCAGAAGAAAAAACTCATGGGGATTATGCCACAAATTTGGCAATGATAATTGCTAAAGAGATTAAAAAAGATTCTCTTGAAATTGCAAAACTAATTAATAATCAATTATTAATAATTAATAAAAATCTAAAATTATTTGAGAAAATTGAAGTAAAAAATCCTGGTTTTATCAATTTTTTTCTTTCAAAAGAGTTTCTAATTAAAGAATTAGAAGAAATTTTAAGAAAAAAAGAAAAATATGGCTCTGGTCAAGAGAAAGAAAGAAAAACAATAGTTATCGATTATTCTTCTCCAAACATTGCTAAACCATTTGGGATAGGCCATCTGAGATCAACTATTATTGGCCAGGCTATTTACAATATCTATAAATTTTTAGGCTGGAGATGTATTGGAGACAACCATTTAGGTGACTGGGGGACTCAGTTTGGCAAATTAATCTATCAAATTAAAGAAAAGAAATTAAAAGGCAAAACTCAGAGAGAAAGAAAGAAGATTCTAAAAAGTTTGACCTTAGAAGAATTGGAAAGATTATATGTTGAATTTCACAAAAGAGCTCAATTTGAACCAGAATTAGAGGAGGAAGCGAGGAAATGGTTTAAAAAATTAGAAAAAGGAGATAAAGAAGCTAAAGAAATTTGGCAGATTTTAAAAGATATCAGTTTGAAAGAGTTTAAGAGAATCTATCAACTCCTGGGAGTGAAATTTGATTATTGTTTAGGAGAAAGTTTTTATGAAGATAAATTAAAAGAGGTAATTAAAGAGGTGATTAAGAAAAAGATTGCTTTGGAAAGTAAAGGAGCTTTGATTATCAAATTTCCTAAAGATATTTTACCTCCAGCAATGGTTTTAAAATCTGACAAAACTTCTACTTATTTTACCAGGGATCTGGCCACTATAAAATATCGTCTTAAAAGGTGGAAGCCAGATTTAATTGTTTACGAAGTAGGGGCTGACCAAATTCTCCATTTTAAACAATTATTCTGGGCAGCTGAATTGTTAGGCTGGGCAAAAAGAGAAAAATTTTTTCATGTTGCCCATGGGCTTATTCGCTGGAAAGGTGGGAAATTTTCAACTAGAAGAGGGAAAACTATTCATTTGGAAGAAGTTTTAAAAGAAGCAATTAAAAGAGCTGAAAATATAATTGAAAAATCAAAAACCGGAAGAGGATTATCAGAAAAAGAAAAACAAAAAGTAGCTAAAGCGGTAGGGATAGGAGCTGTCAAATATAATGATTTATCTCAACACTATAGCTCAGACATTATTTTTGATTGGCAGAAAATTCTAAATTTGAAAGGAAATTCTGGTCCTTACTTGCAATATACTTTTGCCCGTTGTAAAAGCGTTTTAAAGAAAGCGAATTTCAAAAAGAGAGTGAAAATAACCTATCGAGATTTTAATAAAGAAGAAATGGAGATTTTACATCAAATTTATAAATTTCCAGAAATAATTGAAGAATCAGCTAAAAGATTCTCGCCAAATTTAATTTGTGATTTTATATTTGATTTGGCAAAAAATTATAATCTTTTTTATAATTTACATCCAATTATAAGGGCAGAAAATTCTGAACAAAAATTATTTAGGTTGAGTTTAACTCAGGCTGTTAGCCAAATTCTAAAAAAAGCTTTAGATTTATTGGGAATTTTGGTTCCAGAAAGAATGTGATTTTTAAAATTTCCTATAATAAATAAAAATAATGCCAAGGCATAATTATTACCAAATAATTTATGAGAAAATTACTAAAATAAAAGTAAAATATTATTCTAAAGAAATTCTGAAATATTTAC
>JASEJS010000017.1 GCA_030016765.1 Patescibacteria group bacterium | reverse complement strand
TGCCATAAAGGTTCTATTTCTTCTTTTAAAATCAAAAACTCTCCAACTTCTAAACCAGTAAAACGATAGAATTTAGTTGGTTTTTGAGAAAGATAATTAAAATTTAAGTATTTCATAGGTTTCCAAGGGTAAATTGTGGATAAACTATGGGAATAAATTTCCTCTGGAACCTATGTTTATTGGAGAATACACCTTTATTTTAACACCATTTCTATTAAAAATCACTATCTGCTATACTAAAATTGTAAAAGAACTATCCCTATTAACTTATTACGCACTATCTTTAATATATTAGGTCCGAATAATTAAACTTTACCCTATATTTCTTCTTTACTTATGGTTTGAGCTTTGTCTTTACACTCTCTGGAACAATATTTCTCGCTGTCGCCTTTAAATTCTTTATTACAATAAATACATTTTTTTATTTTTACTTTTCTTTTTGAAAATTTAGAGTTATTAACAGAAGCAGCACAAGAACGGGAACAAAAACTCATTTTTACTTTCTCTATTTTTCCGATAGGCCTATAGAACCTTTTTCTACATTTAGGATTGGCACACACTAATACCCTTCCATTCATTTTGAAGTGAGCAAGACATTTAGCAGAACAGAATTGTTTCCAGCCAAACTTTTTAGCTTCATTTATTCACCTCGCTGTTTTTAAAAATTCTTTACCACAAAATGAGCACTTAATTTTAATTAACTTCATAAATTTTTGTCGGGGCACCCGGACTTGCACCGGGAATCTTACGCACCCCATGCGCAAATGTTATCTAATTACACCATGCCCCGATAAAATTTCAACAAAATCGTGCGATTGCATAAATCAATTTTGTTACATTTAAATTACTTCCTCTTTGCCATTGCTTTAATGCATTTGGTGCAAGCCAAAATTCTTTTTCCGGCAAATTTTTTATAAGCTGGTTTTTTAATATCTAAAGGAATTCTTACCCATTGTAAGTTGGGATATTTTCTTTTTTTAATGGGAACTCGGCTATATTTTCCCCGAAGCTTCCTGAATTTCCCAACCATCATCCCCCTTTTACCACAAATTGGACATTGCTTCATAAATTCACTAATTACTAATATATTCTATCAATAGTTTTTAATTTTTTCAAGCCATGTTATAATATTCGTAATTCGCAGCCATTCATAATTCGTAGGGTTATGATAGAATATCTTTTTCTTATTGCCATTTTAATTTTTTCTGTTGTTATCCATGAAGTTTCTCATGGAACAGTAGCCCTTTATTTAGGAGATCCCACTGCCAAATATGCTGGCCGGCTGACTTTGAATCCCATTAGACATTTAGACCCAATTGGCTCGGTTATTTTGCCAATTTTTTTAATTCTCATGGCTAAAATAATGGGAGGAGGGATTATTTTTGGCTGGGCCAAACCTGTCCCAATCAATCCCTATAATTTTAGAGATCAAAAATATGGTTCAGCTAAAGTAGCTTTGGCTGGACCTGGCTCTAATTTGGCAATCGCCCTAATTTTCGGCTTGACCTTAAGATTTCTACCTGTTCTCTCTACTCTTCCCGGTCTTTATTTAATGTTTTCTTACATTGTCTACATTAATATTCTTTTAGCCGTATTTAATTTATTACCCATTCCTCCTTTAGATGGCTCTCATATTTTATTTACCTTTTTACCTCCAGGAAGGGAGAATCTCAAAATATTTTTAAGCCAATTTGGAATTTTCATTTTACTCTTCATTATTTTCTTTTTCTTCCACTGGCTAATTTATCTCATTGACTGGATTTTCACCCTAATTGTCGGCTCTCCTCTGTTTTGAGAGTTTACAATTCTTTACTCGATGTCGGGTTTTGAGTAATTTCGGTGCTTTTTTATTGACTTTGTTTTAATATTTGTTAAAATATATTAGAAGTGTAAAGCGCTTAATTATTTTTTAATTATGCCAACTATTCATCAATTAATAAAAAAGGAAAGGAAAAAAATTAAAAAGCTTACAAAGAGGCCGGCTTTGGCATTTGGCTTCAATGTTTTAAAGAATAGACCTAAAAAAAACCCTTCTCCTTTCAAGAGAGGAGTTTGTCTAAAGGTTTTTGCTGTTACTCCCAAAAAACCAAATTCAGCCTTGAGAAAGGTAGCCAGGGTGAGATTGAGTAATGGAATGAAAGTTACTGCTTACATTCCAGGAGAAGGTCACAATTTGCAAGAGCATTCATTGGTTTTAATTAAGGGAGGGAGGGTGAAGGATTTGCCAGGAGTAAGATACCATGTGGTACGGGGAGTACTAGACACAGGAGGAGTCGAGGGGCGCAAGCAAGAACGTAGCAAGTATGGAACTAAAAAGCCCAAGTAATTTTAAATTTCTTATGAGGCGTAAGAAAAAAGAAAAACGAATAATTTTACCTGATCCAGTTTATGGCAATGTTACAGTTGCTAAATTTATTAATCAGGTGATGAGAAGAGGTAAAAAGGAAAAGGCTAGAAAAATTGTCTATAAAGCTTTTGATATTATTAAAGAAAGAACTAAAAAGGAGCCTTTGGAAATCTTTGATTTAGCTTTGAAAAATGTAAAGCCGGTTTTAGAAGTTCGACCAAGAAGAATTGGTGGAGCAACTTACCAGGTCCCGAGGCCGGTGCTAGCTGAAAGGGGAATGACTCTGTCTATGAGATGGATCATAGGGGCAGCTAGATCTAAAAAGGGAAAACCAATGAGAGAAAAATTGGCTGAGGAATTAATAGCAGCAGCCAATAATACCGGAGCAGCAATTAAAAAGAAGGAAGATACACATCGTATGGCAGAGGCTAACCGCGCCTTTGCTCACTTTGCTTGGTAATCCGCTCGGCGGGCTGATTCAGGGAGCACGCCGTCGGCTTAAATTCTAAAAACAAATTTATTCCCAGCCGCGGCTATTGCTCGCCGAGCCATACAAAGTATAATTGAAATTCAAACTGTGTTTTGGGCTCGGCTGCGCAATGCTCCCTTCACAGCCCGCCTCGCTTAAAGATTTTTTATGCCGAGAATTTATCCAATAGAGAAAGTTCGCGATATAGGGATGATAGCCCATATTGACGCCGGTAAGACTACAGTAACCGAGCGAGTTTTGTTTTATACTGGAATTTCCCATAAAATTGGAGAAGTTCATGATGGCCAAGCGATTATGGATTGGATGGTTCAAGAAAAAGAAAGAGGGATTACTATTACAGCAGCAGCTACTACCTGCTTTTGGGTTCCTCGAGGACTGGAACGGAAAAAAGAAAATGAGCATAGAATTAACATCATTGATACCCCAGGCCACATTGATTTCACTGCCGAGGTCCAGAGGTCATTAAGAGTTTTAGATGGGGCAGTGGTTATCTTTGATGGAGTGGCTGGAGTTGAACCCCAATCAGAGACAGTTTGGCATCAGGCAGATAAATTTAAAGTTCCCAGAATTTGTTTTATAAATAAGATGGATCGAATTGGAGCTTCCTTTGAAAAAAGCTTAGAATCGATCAGGAAAAAATTATCTCCCAATGCAATAGCTCTTCAATTGCCAATAGGGGCTGAGGAGAAGTTTGAAGGAGTGATTGATTTATTAGAAGTGAAGGCTTTAAAATTCGAAGGAGATTTTGGCCAAATAGTGAAAGAGGAAGATATTCCAGAAAAATTAATAGAGAAGGCAAAACAATGGCGAGTAAATTTAATTGAAAAAATTGTAGCTGAAGATGAAATTTTGCTTGAGAAATTTTTAGCGAAAAGAGAGATTTCAGTAGACGAACTGAGAAAAGCTTTAAGAAAGGCAGTTATAACTTATAAATTAATTCCAGTATTTTGCGGAGCAGCCTTGAGAAACAAAGGAATTCAGCCTCTTTTAGATGCAATATGTTATTATCTTCCCAGTCCTGCTGATCTCCCTCCAGTTAAAGGAGTTGATCCAAAGACTGGAAAAGAGATTGAAAGAAAAGCAGATGATAGAGAACCATTTTCAGCTTTAGCTTTCAAAATTGCTTCAGATCCCTATGTTGGAACTTTGACCTATTTTAGAGTTTATTCAGGCACCCTGCCTCGAGGATCTTATCTCTTAAACACTACTACTGGAGAAAAAGAAAGAATTGGAAGAATATTAAGGATGCATGCTGCTGAGAGAGAAGAAATTTCAGAAATCTTTACTGGAGATATTGCCGCTACAGTTGGATTGAAGAATACCTCTACCGGGCACACCTTATGTGATGAAGCTCAGCCAATTGTTTTAGAGAAAATTACTTTTCCAGAACCTGTTATCTCAATTAGAATTGAGCCAAAAACTAAAGCCGATCAGGAAAAAATAAGCCTAGCTCTGAAAAAATTAGCTGAAGAAGACCCCACTTTCAAAGTTAAAGGAGATCTAGAAACTGGAGAAACCATTATTTCTGGAATGGGAGAATTGCATTTAGAGATTATCATTGATAGAATGAAAAGAGAATTTAAAGTGGAAGGCAATGTTGGAAGACCTCAGGTTGCTTACAAAGAAACCGTCACCACCTCTAGCCAAGCAGAAGGAAAATATATCCGACAATCTGGAGGTCGAGGTCAATATGGCCATGTTTGGTTAAAGGTTGAACCAAAAGAAAGGGGTCAAGGATTTGAATTTGTGGATGAGATTAAAGGAGGAATAATTCCCAAAGAATTTATTCCGGCAGTAGAGAAGGGAGTAAAAGAAGCTATGAGGAAAGGAATTTTAGCTGGATACCCAATGGTGGATACGAAAGTTACTCTTTACGATGGTTCTTTTCATGAAGTGGATTCTTCGGAAATTGCTTTTAAAATTGCAGGTTCAGCTGCTTTACAAGAAGCTTCCAAGCGGGCCAAACCAGTTTTGCTAGAACCGGTAATGAAATTAGAAGTGATTGTTCCCTCAGAATTTTTTGGTGATACCATTGGAGATTTATCAGCTAGAAGAGGAAAGATTGAAGAAACCAAAGATAGATTGAATTTAAAAGTAATTGAAGCTAAGGTTCCTTTAGCTGAAATGTTTGGTTATGCCACTGCCTTGAGAAGCTTGACAGAAGGAAGAGGAACCTTTACTATGGAATTTGATCATTATGAAGAAGTCCCCCAAAATATTGCCAAAGAAATCATCGAAGGCAAAAGAGGATAAATCAACGAATAACGAATTTTTTCCGAATAAACGAATAGAAAATGTTGACTTATTTTTAAAATTTTATAAAATAATAATATAATTTATTAGCGGCGAATAATGAGTTTTTTGCGAATAAACGAATTCGATTATTCGTAACAGATTCGTTATTCGATGATTTAATATGGCAGAAAAAGAAAAATTTGTAAGGGGAAAACCTCATGTTAACATTGGTACCATTGGTCACGTTGCTCATGGTAAAAGTACCTTAACTGCGGCAATCACCCATGTTTTAAAATTAAAAGGGTTGGCGACCAAAGAATGGACGGTTGACGATATTAATGCGGCTCCTGAAGAAAAGGCCAGGGGCTTAACGATTACCATTACCCATGTGGAATATGAGACAGACAAGCGTCACTACGCTCATATCGATTGCCCAGGTCATGCTGACTATATCAAAAACATGATTACTGGAGCAGCCCAGATGGATGGAGCAATCTTGGTTGTTTCTGCTCCTGATGGGCCAATGCCTCAAACTAGAGAGCATATTCTTTTGGCTCGTCAGGTTGGACTCCCCTCAATGGTGGTATTTTTGAATAAATGCGATGTGGTAGAAGATCCGGAAATTATTACTTTAGTTGAGTCGGAAGTGAGAGAACTTTTGAAAAAATATGGTTTCCCTGGCGATGAAATTCCAGTAATTAAAGGTTCAGCCCTGAAGGCTTTGGAGGCCAAATCTCCTGATGATGAGGCAGCTAAGCCAATTTTAGAATTAGTTAAAGCCGTTGATGATTATATCCCTGAACCAGTAAGAGAAATAGATAAACCATTTTTAATGGCCATTGAAGATGTTTTTTCTATTGCTGGTCGAGGGACAGTAGCTACGGGAAGGATTGAGAGGGGTGTAGTTCGACCCAATGAGGAAGTAGAATTGATTGGATTTAGACCTACAGTTAAAACTAAGGCAGTTTCAATTGAAATGTTTAATAAAACTCTAGATGAAGGAAGGGCAGGAGATAATGTTGGAATTTTACTTAGAGGTTTAAAGAAAGAAGAAGTAGAAAGGGGTCAGGTTTTGGCAAAACCAGGTTCAATCACTCCCCACACCGATTTCGAGGGCGAGGTTTATGTTTTGACTAAAGAAGAAGGTGGAAGACATACTCCTTTCTTTTCTGGTTATAAACCCCAGTTTTATTTCCGAACCACTGATGTAACTGGAGAGGTTACTTTGCCAGAAGGAACTGAGATGGTTATGCCCGGGGACACTATTAATTTGAAAATCACACTCATCGCTCCCATTGCCCTTGAAGAGAAACAGAGATTTGCCATCAGGGAAGGGGGTAAGACAGTAGGAGCAGGAGTGGTAACTAAAATCATAAAATAAAATTAAATAGTTTAAGTTCCTTAAGATGGCCAAAAAGAAAGTAGCCATTGAAGAAGAGATAAAGCCCAAAATTAGAATTAAGCTTCGAGCTTTTGATCACAAAGTTATTGATAATTCTGCCAAACAGATTGTTGAAGCAGCTTTAAGATATGGGGCTGAAGTTTCAGGACCGGTTCCTTTGCCCACTGAAATCCACAAATATACAGTAAATAGATCTTCTTTTATTCATAAAGATTCCAGGGAGCAATTTGAGATGAGAATTCACAAAAGATTGATTGATATTATAAATCCTAGTTCAAAAGTGATCGATGCTTTAATGAGTCTAACTTTACCAGCCGGCGTCGATATCGAAATAAAAATGTAAAACCTACTAATTACGAATCTTTTAATTAATTTTATTTTTAGTATAATAAGCATGGTAAGCGGTTTTTAATAAAAAAGTAACCAAAATTTTTAACAAGCAACTATCGTCTAAAATACCGGGTCAGTTGCCCGGTATTTCGTTAGCAGAAAAATAAATTTATTCGTAATTCGAAAAAATTCGTAATTAGTAGGGAAATATGAAATTTATTTTAGGTCTAAAATTGGGAATGTCGCAGATTTTTGATGAAGAAGGAAAAGTAATACCAGTAACTCTAATTGAAGCTGGCCCTTGTATTGTTACTCAGATTAAAACTAAAGAACGAGATGGCTATTGTGCAGTTCGGATTGGCTTTGGGGAGGCAAAGAAATTAACTAAAGCCATTGCAGGCCATTTAAAGGGATTGGGAAGATTATTATTTTTAAGAGAATTTCGCAATGAAAAACCAGCAATTGATGATAGAACATTAAAAAGAGGAGATAGAATTGATGTTTCAATTTTTAAAGAAGGCGATTTGGTTAAAGTTTCGGCGATTAGTAAAGGAAAGGGTTTTGCTGGGGTAGTCAAAAGATGGCATTTTAAAGGAAGACCAGCTACTCACGGCACAAAGCACGAGTTAAGAACCCCAGGCTCAGTTGGTACTTCCACACCCATAAGGGTGATTAAAGGGAAAAAAATGCCAGGAAGAAAAGGTAATGTCCGAGTAACAGTTAGGAATCTAAAAATAGTAAAAGTTGATAAAGAAAATAATTTATTAGCAATAAAAGGCGCCGTCCCCGGAGCCAAAGGAACCCTATTAGAAATTAGAGGATAAGTTAAAAGTTCATTGCTACCTAACAATAAACTTTTGTTGGAATAAATTTTTTTAAAAAATCTATATAGGTTATTTGATGAATAGGTGCTAATGGGAAATAAAAAAGAGCGGGCATTTTGAGTCCGCCCAAAAGATTTTTGAAAGAACTTTTTTAAGGAACTATATGGCTACGAGAGCCCAACTTAATGCCGCAAGACCTGCGAAGATTGCCACTAGTCTATACTTTTCTTCCCGGGCATATGAAATGGCTATCAATCCATAGGCTATTGCTAGGGCTGCTCCTAAAATTTTCACTATCTCAAGTACCATTTCCTTTTTCACCTCCTAATTTATTAATAATATTGGATTAATTTATGCTTGTCAATACTTACCCCGATAGTACGAACGCTTCGCGTTTGACTACGGGGCAGGTAATCAAAAAGATAATATAATATGTTAGTTGATACTTACAATCAGGAAGGCAAAAAGATGGGACAGACGAGATTACCAAAAGAAATCTTTGATGTAAAGATAAACCCTGATTTGGTCCATCAGGTTGTGGTTTCTCAAATGGCCAATCGAAGAAGAGTAATTGCTCATACTAAAGGTAGAGGAGAGGTCAGAGGTGGAGGAAGAAAACCTTGGCGACAAAAAGGAACAGGGAGGGCAAGGCACGGTTCAATTCGTTCTCCTCTTTGGCGAGGTGGAGGAGTGACTTTTGGGCCAACAAAAGCTAAGGTTTTTAAAAAAAGAATTCCAAAGAAAATGAGAAGAAAAGCTCTTTTCATGGTTTTGTCAGGAAAAGTTAAAAATAATTTATTAATATTATTAGATAAATTAAAGATTGAGAAGCCAAAAACTAAATTAATGGCAGATATTTTAAAAAAGCTTCCCTGTAAAGAAAAAAGCACTTTAATTGCCTTACCAGAATATGACAAAAATATAATTTTAGCAACTAGAAATTTACCAGAAGTTGATACCCTTTGGGCCCGCAATCTCAATTCCTTAGATTTACTCACTTTTAAATATTTAATTTTGCTAAAAGAATCAATAAAAGTGATAAAAGAAACTTTTTTAAAATAATACTAACTTTTCTGCGATCGCAGAAAAGTTAGTATAAATTAAATGATGATTCTGGATGTTTTTAAAAAGAAAAAAAAGGTCAAAGAGGCTAAAGAGGTAAAAGAAGTAATCAAAGAAAAGCCTCCTGAAGTTGAAATTGAAAAAAAACCGAAACTTAAACCGAAAATTCCTGAGATAGCTTACCGAATTTTAAAAGCTCCTCAAATTACCGAAAAGGCAACTGCCTTGGCTGGGAAGAATCAATATGTTTTTAAAGTTTGGCCCAGGGCAAATAAAACTGAGATAAAAAAAGCAATTGAGAACCTATATGGAGTTGATGTGGTATCGGTTAAAATTATTAAAGTGCCCTCAAAAAGAAGAAGGTTGGGAAGGATATCTGGCTGGAGAAAAGGATACAAAAAAGCAATTGTAAAAATAAGAGAGGGACAGAAAATAGAAGTATTGCCAAGATGAATGCTCGGGAATGCAACTTTCAGTGCCGCGAGCTTGCTCCAGCGGCAAGCTCGCTAAGTCCTCGCGAGTTTTCCGCCTTCGGCGGAACCAAGCAAACTCGCTGCGGATTGCCCTGAAAGTTGATTCCCTCGCTTAAAAATTTTTTATGAAAAAATATTCATTACTTACAAAGAAAAAACCAGAAAAAAGGTTGCTTTTGGCATTGAAGAAAAAAGCCGGTCGAGCTACATCTGGCAGAATTACTATTCGCCATCGGGGAAGAGGAGCAAAAAGGCTTTATAGAATTTTAGATTTTGGCCAGGAGAAAATTGGAATCCCAGCCAAAGTCATTAGTTTAGAATACGACCCCAATCGGACTGCCTTTATTGCTTTGCTAGAATATCAAGATGGAGATAAACGTTACCGGCTTGCTCCTCAGGATTTGAAAGTTGGAGATGAAATAATTTGTGCTGAGAAAACTGAAATCAAAATTGGCAATCGAATGAAATTAAAAAATATTCCAGTGGGAACATTAGTTTATAATATTGAATTAGAACCTGGGAGAGGAGGGAAAATGGTCAGAGGAGCCGGAACCGCTGCTAAAGTCTTAGCTCAGGAAGAAAAATTTACTCATTTGGAAATGCCCTCTGGAGAAATTAGAAAAGTTTCCCAGGAATGTTTTGCCTCAATAGGTCAGGTTTCCCATCCAGAAAAAAAATTTGAAAAAATTGGGAAAGCTGGCAGAGTTAGATTAAAAGGAATAAGGCCAACTGTCAGAGGAACGGCAATGAATCCACCTGACCATCCCCATGGAGGTGGAGAAGGAAAAACTCCCATTGGTTTGAAATATCCAAAAACTCCCTGGGGGAAACCAGCTCTAGGAGTGAAAACTAGAAAAAGAAAATGGACAGATAAATATATAATTCAAAGAAGAAAATAACCCTACGAATTACGAATAACCTCGAATTACGAATGAGAGATTGAAATTATCTTTAAATGATTCGTAATTCGTAAAGAGAGAACATGACAAGGTCATTAAAGAAAGGTCCTTTTGTTGACCAAAAACTACTAAAAAAACTTAAAAAAATGAAATCCGGAACCAAAGAAATCATTAAAACCTGGTCCCGGGCCTGTACCATTACCCCAGAAATGATTGGTTTTACTTTTGGAGTTCACAATGGTAAAGAGTTTATTCCAGTAAAAGTAACTGAAGAAATGGTTGGTCATAAATTGGGTGAATTTTCTCCAACTACCAAATTCATTCGTCATGGTGGGAAAATGCAAAGGGAATTAGAAGCAAAAGCAGCACAAAGGGAAGCCGAAAAAATGAAAAAAGCCACTGAATAAATATGCTAATTACAGCAAAATTACGATATTTGAGAATTGCTCCGAGAAAAGTCCGTTTAGTTGCTGATTTGATTCGAGGAAAAAAAGTTGAGGAAGCTCAAAATATTTTAAATTTCACCGTAAAAAGAGCAGCTAAGCCCTTACTTAAGCTTTTAAAATCAGCTATTGCTAATGCTAAAAATAATTTTCAATTAGAGGAATCAAATCTTTATATTTCTAAAATTTTAGTTGATGAAGGTCCCAAATATAAAAGATGGAGAGCCAGAGCTAGAGGAAGAGCAGACCAAATTCAGAAAAAGACCTCCCACCTAACTCTGGTTTTAGACGAAATTACAAAAAAACCTAAATAGGCAAAAAGCTTCTAAACCTACGAATTACGAATTTAAACGAATTACGAATAATAAACAGATTAAATTAATAATTCGTAATTCGAGAAAATTCGTAATTCGTAGGAGAAACGTGGCTCATAAAGTCCATCCAAAAATTTTTCGATTGAGAGAATTAGCTGACTGGAATTCCCGATGGTTAGATAAAAAAAAGTTCCCTCAATATTTGGAAGAGGATTTTAAAATTAGAGAATTTTTAGAGAAAAAAATAGGAAAAATAGGGATAGAGAAAATTGAAATTGAGAGATTTCCAGGGAAATTGAATATTATTATTTCCTCAGCTAGGCCGGGTCTGATTATTGGCCGAGGGGGAGGAGGAATTGAGGAATTAAGAAAAGAGTTAGATCAAAAGTTTCCCTCTCCTCCTGAGGAAAAGAGGGAACTTAAGATTGAAATTAGAGAAATTAAAAACCCTTGGATGTCAGCTGCCTTATCTAGTCAATGGATGGCTCAACAAATTGAAAAGAGGATTCCTTATAGAAGAGTTCTAAAGCAAGCCTTAGATAAAATTACTAGCCAAAAAGGAGTAGAGGGTTGTCGAGTGGAAGTGGCTGGTAGATTAGCTGGAGTAGAAATTGCCCGAACTGAATGGTTAAAAAAGGGCAAATTACCAAAACAAACTCTCCGGGCCGATATTGATTTTGCTCAAGCTAGGGCTTACTGTACTTATGGAGTAGTGGGAGTGAAAGTTTGGATATACAAAGGAGAGAAATTCTAACCCTACGAATTACGAATTAAACCGAATTACGAATTAAATAAAAATTAATATATAAATCATTCGTAATTCGAAACTATTCGTAATTCCTAGGAGAAAGTATGTTAATGCCAAGAAAGGTTAAACATAGGAAATGGCAAAAAGGTAGAAGTAAGGGAATAGAAACTCGGGGGACTGAGTTAGTTTTTGGTAGCTATGGGCTTAAATCTTTGGGAACCAGATGGATCAGTTCTACACAAATTGAGGCAGCTAGAAGAGTAATCATTAGATATTTAAGAAAAGGAGGAAAGCTCTGGATTAGAATTTTTCCCCAAAAACCAGTCACTAAAAAAGGAGTGGAAGTACCGATGGGTGGAGGAAAAGGAGCAGTTTCTCACTATGTTTTTCCAATAAAGCCAGGTCGAATTATTTTTGAATTAGAAGGAATAAAAGAAGAACAGGCCAGAGAAGCTTTAAAACGGGCAGCAACCAAATTGCCAATTAAAACAAAATTTATTAAAAGATAATCAATGAAAATTAGAGAATTGCGCCAAAAATCAAAACCCGAACTCCAAAAAATGCTTCAAGACTGGCGTGAGAAATTAAGGAAACTTCGTTTTGATCTGGCTTCGGGTAAAGTAAAGAATGTTAGAGAAATTAGGGAGGTAAAAAAAGACATCGCCAGAATATTAACCTTGCTACGAATTACGAAATAATCCTACGAATTACTAATGAAAACGAATTACGAATTATTAAATTGTATTCGTAATTCGATAAAATTCGTAATTCGTAGGGAATAATATGCCTAAGCGTCAATTAACAGGAATAGTCATTTCCAATAAAATGCAAAAGACAGTGGTGGTTAAAGTAGAGAGAATCAAAGAACATCCTAAATACAAAAGGAGATACCGAGTTTACAAAAAATATAAAGCCCATGATGAAAAAGGAGAATACCATATTGGAGACAGAGTTATTATTGAGGAATGCAGACCAATTTCCAAAGAAAAACGCTGGAGAGTTGTTAGGAAGATTTAATTCAAAATGCAAAATGCAAAAGTCAAAATTACAGGTCAAAATTCAAAATTTCGGATTTTAAATTGTAATTTTGCATTTTGACTTTTGACTTTTGAATTATTTTTATGATTCAGCCAAGAACAATGTTAAAAGTAGCTGATAATACTGGAGCGAAAATTGTCCAGTGTTTTCGAGTTTTGGGCGGCAGTAGGCGAAGATATGCTCAAATTGGCGATGTTATTGTGGGAACGATAAAAAAGGCCGAACCAAGAAAGGAAATTAAAAAACATGATGTGGTCAGGGCAGTAATTATCAGACAAAAAAGAAATTTAAGAAGAAAAGATGGCACTTATATTCGCTTTGATGATAATACCTGTGTCATCTTAGAAGGAAAGACAAATTTGCCCAAAGGAAATCGAATTTTCGGGCCGGTAGCTAGAGAGATTAAAGAAAAGGGATTTGAGAAAATTGCTACTTTAGCTGAAGAACTAGTATAACCCTATGAATTACGAATAGTTTCGAATTACGAATAATGCTTCTGAACTTCCGCTTTTAATTCGTAATTCGGTTAAATTCGTAATTCGTAGGAATTTATGAAAATAAAAAAAGGTGATACAGTTTTAATAATTTCGGGCAAAGATCGCGGAAAGAAAGGGAAAGTTTTAAAAGCCTTTCCCAAAGAAAGGAAGGTTTTGGTTGAAGGAGTAAACATAGTGAAAAAACATTTAAGACCAAGAAGGATGGGAGAAAAAGGTCAAATTATTGAAATGCCCTCTCCAATTGATGTTTCCAATGTTAAGTTGATTTGTCCAAAATGCGGAAAGGCAACCAGAATTGGATACAAAATAAAATCAAAAATCAAAAATCAAAAATCAAAAATTAGGATTTGTAAAAAATGCGGAGAGGAGATATAATTTAATTTTTAATTCAAAATTCAAAAGTCAAAATGTAAAATTACAATTTAAAATCCAAAATTTTGAATTTTGACCTGTAATTTTGACTTTTGCATTTTGCATTTTGAATTCTTATGAATAGATTGCGAGAAAAGTATCAAAAGGAAGTTATTCCTGAAATGATGAAAAAATTCGGATATACCAATGCTCTGGCTGTCCCCAAAATTGAAAAAGTGGTGGTGAATTGTGGCTTTGGAAAACTGATTTCTGGTAAGACTTCGGAAGAGCAGAAAAAGATTTATGAAGCTATTTTGGAAGATTTAGCTTTAATCACTGGCCAGCTGCCAATTTTAACTAGAGCTAAAAAATCAATTTCCGGTTTTAAGATAAGAAAGGGCCTTCCAGTTGGAGCTCAAGTGACTCTGAGGGGCAAAAGAATGTATGATTTTTTGGAGAGATTAATTCATATCGGTCTCCCCCGATCTCGAGATTTCCGGGGAATTGACCCAAAATCTTTAGATAAGGAAGGAAATTTAACTATTGGTATTAAAGAGCATATTGCCTTTCCAGAAATTTCTCCTGAAAAAGTAAAAAATATCTTTGGATTGGAAATTACAGTAGTGACTACCGCAAAAAATAAAGAAGAAGGATTAGAGTTATTAAAATTATTAGGATTCCCAATAAAGGTATAATAAAGTATAATATTAAATAAACATCCAATAATGGAAGGGGGTCGGGGAAACCCTTCGGTTTCCCCGTGTAGAAAAATAGGAGCGAAGCGACGTAAGAAACCGAAGGTAGGTGCCTATCCCGCCCCCTGCAGAGGGCGGGATTAGGAGGGTGGAGGGCGGGTTGTAGTCTTAAGAGCGAGCCCGAAGGTCGCTGAAAGGCGACCGCCCCCCTCCTCTTAGAGGAGGG
>JASEJS010000016.1 GCA_030016765.1 Patescibacteria group bacterium | reverse complement strand
TCAATTTCCCCATCACAATCATTATCTTTTCCGTCACAGATTTCTGAAGGAGTGATTACTGGAACGGTTTTTAATTTCTCGTCACTCCACTCTCCAGCTTTATCAAGAGCAACTACAAAAATGTAAGCCTCCTCTCCCCAACTACAGTCTGGAACAGTAGAATAAAAACAATAATAATAGGGAGCGAAATCCCAACATGAGATTGCTTTCTCATCTATAACCTTCAATCCATTTGAATCAACACAATAATAAGCTTCACCTAAATCAAAATTCCCATCAGCATCGTAGATTTTTACCCAAATTTGTTCTTCCTCATTGACAGTAAAACTTTCAGTATAAATTTCTTGGACTACTGGAGCTATAGCCAAAGCCAAACTACTCCAAAACAATCCAATTCCTATTAAAAATATTAAAATTTTTTGATTCTTTTTCATTTATAAAATTTTTCCAGTGTGGAGGTCGATAATTATGGTTTCTCTTCTCTCTATTTTTTTCTCAATCTTTTCTTTAATCTCTTTTGGTACCTTTTCTCTTGATATTTCTGTTTCAGCTTTTAGCCTCACCAACCAAAAATCACATTTTCTTTCAAAAGACTTAATCTTTGGTAGTCCTTCTATTTCCAAAGAGGGAAAAGGAGAAAGAGAAACAACTTCTTTCTTATCTATTTTTTGAAAATATAAAGGAAAATTATATTTTTTCTCAATGGATTCTATCTCTCCTTTAAATTCTTTTTTGGCAATTTCAATTGCTTCTTGACAACTAATTTCTCCTTCAGCCGGTTCAAATTCAAGACATAAGGGATGAACTTTTTTTGCTGGTGGCTTAGGTTGTCTAATTAATATTAAACCCAAAACCAATCCAATTAAACAAATCCCAATTAAACCAATAATAATTTTTTTATTCATATCTCTACTTTTTCTTCAATAAAATGGCTATACCAATTGCGATATTGCTCAGGAGTAATCAAATGAATTTCAAATGGAGAAAAGCAACCAATTTTTTTGAAAATTTTCTCCCTAACTTCACTTTGTTTTTCTAAATTTTTTAAATCAGGGGAAATAACTAAAATATCAATATCCCTGGCAATTTCATCTTTTTTTAAAATTGAACCAAATATCAAAACTTTAACTTCTTTCAAAAGTTTTCTAGCTTCTTTTTTTATTATTTTGGCATATTTTAAATAATTTTTGAAATATTTTTCTTCCTTTTGAGCTTCTTCAATCAATTCATCAATTTCTGACTTCATAATTTTTTGAGAAATTTTAATAAATCTTTAGTGAAATTCAACATGTTTTTAATTCTTTGTTCACTAAATTCAACTGGTAAATATCTCGAAGTGAGATAAGCTTGATCTAAATCTCCAATTGTACTGGCTTTCTTTTCCAACACATTTTCTATTTCTTTTTGCTTTGAATAAACCTTGCCAATTCCTTTTAATAGCTCTTCTAAGGAATGCACCTTAGGATATCTTCTAAGTTTTAAGAAGAGATAATATTTTAAATAAAGCTGGCAAGCTTGATGCAAATGAAAAGCAGCTAAGAACCATTTTTTCCTGGAAATATCATAATTAGCATCCTCAAAAAAGGCATCTGCTTTCTCTTTCAAAAAATTGGCCTTTGCCATATTATTTAAAGGTCTTATTTTAATTTTAACATAATCATCTACTGAGGTCGAGAGTTGCACTTGCCCAGTTAGAAGGGGTATCATTTTTATCCCAAACTTTTACCCGCCAGAAATAAATCTTTTCAGCTAATTTTCGAGGCAGAGAAAATTTATAAGTGGAATCGTATTTTTTTAGAGTTTCTCCAATTTTAATTTCTTTACCAGTATCAAAAGGGCAATCTTTACCCGGACAATGAGAAAAATCGGAATTATCATCAACCTGAATTTGATAAGCAGTAAGATAATCTTCTAAATCAGGATCGGAAACATAAAAGAACATTTCAGCTACTGCTATTCCACAACCTCTACCTACTCCTCTTATTTCGACCTTTGGCGGTTGATTTTTTTCCGCTATCTCTTTCTCTATAAGAGGAATTTTAAAGTTCTCCAACAAAAAGTAGCTAGCCAAAATAATACCAACAAAAACTCCTAAAATTACTAAATATTTTCTCATATTTACTTGGTTGCTATCTTGAACCTTTTTCGATAATCATTTTAATTATATAATTTTTTATAAAATTTCTAAACGGGTAAATTGTGGATAACTTAAAATAAAAAACTCTGTCTTAAATGACAGAGCTAAAAAGTCTTTTACTTTAGCTTCTAGTCTTTGATGTTCAATAATTGGCAGATTTTTTCCTTGTCAAATCCAATCACAATTTGGCCATCAATTTCAATTATGGGAACTACAAATTTGCCAGTTTTTTTTATTAATTCCTCTCTGGCCCTCTCATCTTTGGAAACATCAATTTCCTCAAATTCAATTCCTTTTTCTTTTAAAAACTCTTTGAGAGTGAAACAATAAGGACAGGAAATTGTGGTAAATACTCGAACTTTAGGCATAAAATTATTTACATTGACCTCCAGAAGAACCTGTTCCTCCACCAAAACCTGGTGAAGGGGCAGAAGTAGATAGACTTTGGGAACATTCCTGAGGTGGAGAGATAAAACTTTGGCAAATAACATCTTTAAATTTCTCTGGTGATCTCGGAGAAATATTTATCACTTTATCATTAATAACTATGGTTGGAGAGCCTCTTACTCCATATTTTTCACAGAGAGAAGAATGAATATCGAATTTGGGAAATCTTCCATTAAGCCAAGTGCTTTTGTCTTGATATTTAGCAGTGATTTTGTACTCTTTGTCAGTTTCCGAAATACAAGATTGGAGAAGTTCTTTATTGATTTTGGCTTCTAAAAGACATCCTTGATAATCACCCCCTTTAACAAAGCAGCTTAAATAATCAGCATATTTTTCTTTCTCTTCTTTTTGAATACAATATTGCCTTAAATTCTCATCAATTTCTTTTTTACCATGCATGGCATAATTAACAAAGTATATTCCCATTTCTACTTTATCTTTCAATAAATGATAAACTGGTAAAAACATCTTTTGAGCTTGTAAACCAAAAGGGCAATAACTCATCACAAAAATTTTAATATCTGGCTTATCTCTTTTTGAAATTTCGCTGGATGTTTCTTTTTGAACTGAACTGGGAGGAGATTCTAAATTAATTCCCTGGGTAAAGAGAAGTTTTCCATCTTTGGTTACATAGGAGTCATATTCTCTTTCTCCAATTTTAAGTCGGAATTTATAGACTCCATTTTCCTCGACTACATTGATTAAAGAAGCAGTGTTCCCTTCCTCTAACATATTCTGGTTGATATAATTTATGGCTTTTTCGGCTGCCTGGTGGGGAGATAAAACTTTTTCTGAAGTTTTTTCTTGATTTACCAAAAATATAACTCCGGCAATTATTGCTCCGGCTATAATAATAGTTAGGGGTAAAGTGAGATTTTTGAACATATTATTCAATAATACAAAAAATTTATTTTTTAGACAAGACTTAAAATAATTGCCATTAAATTTAATTGTTTTATTTTTCCCAATTTTCCTTTTTTACAGGCCTTTTCAGAAAATTCTTTTACTGAATCCTGGCCATCTCCCCAGATCAAAAGGGGAACTGGTTCTTGACAATGTCTCTTTAAATCAGAACAAGTAGAATGATCAGCAGTAACTACAATTAGAGTATTCTTTAAGTTTAACATAGGTTTTAAATTCTTGTCAATTTTCTCAATAAATTCTTTTTTTCCTTGAAAATTTCCATCTTCAGCTAAGCTATCAGCAGCTTTAATGTGTAAAAAGACAAAATTATATTTTTTTAAAGCATTTTTTACTGCTTCAATTTTCCCTTTCAGATTAGTATTGGCTAAACCGGTGGCTCCTTCTACTTTAATTAGATCCATTCCTAAAATTTTGGCAATTCCTTTGTATAAAGCACCACCAGCAATACAGCAGGTTTTCAATCCATACTTTTTTTCGAAACTTGGCGTTTCTTTAAAAAAACCAGCTCCCCTCGTCAAAAGGCAATTGGCTGGCAATAACTCTTTCTTCTCTCGGTTTTTGTTTAAGGGGTGATTTTGTAAAATTTGGTGAGCCTGAAATAAAAATTTATTTAAAATATCAGCAGTGAAAATAGCCTCTGGTGATTTATCTAAAGGAAGAATATTTTTGATTTTTAACCCTTCTTTTTTTGGATCTGAATCTGAGATTTTTGCTGATAAATTTCTGTTTCTTAAAATTAATACTGCCCGATGGCCATAAGATTTTTTTATTAAAAACTTAACCCCTCTAATTTCTATACCTTTTAAAGCATTAATTAAGGGCTGGGTTTTTTCTATCCTCCCTGCCCTTCTATCAATTACTTTCAGATTTTTGTCCAAAGTGGCAAAATTGACTCTCAGATATAAATCACCTTCCTCCAATTTCAGGGCAGGTTGGAGTCCGGCTGCTTCATAGGGTCCTCTGCCCAAATAATAAATTTTTGGATCGTATCCAAATAAAGCTAAATGGCAAGTATCTGATTCTGGTTTTTCATTCATTAAATATGGCTCAACTAATCCACAAATTCCTTTATTAGCTAACCAATCTAAATTTGGAGTATTAGCAGCTTCCAAAGGGGTTCTATTTTTCAGCTGAGGTATTGGTTTATCTCCCAAGCCATCAATAACTATTAAGATTATTTTTTTCATATCCTTAACTCTTCTTCAATCTTTAGTAATCTGTTATATTTGACTACCCTCTCCCCCCTGGCTGGAGCTCCAGCCTTTATAAAATCAGCTCCAATTCCTACTACTAAATCAGAAATAAAACAATCTGTAGTTTCTCCAGAACGATGAGAAACTATTATTTTCCAGCCATAAGACTTAGCTAATTTAGCTGCTTCAATTGTCTCAGTCAGGGTTCCAATTTGATTTGGTTTCAAAATAATGGCATTGCAGGCCTTTCTTTTAAAAGCTAATTTAATTCTCTCTGGATTAGTTACTGTTAAATCATCTCCGATAATTAAAACTTTTGACTTTTGATTTTTAATTTTTGATTTTAACTTTCTCCATCCTTCCCAATCTTCTTCTGAAAATGGATCTTCTAAACCTATTATTGGGTATTTTTGAATTAAATCTGAATAATATCTTAAAAGACCTTCGGAAGTGAAAATCCCAAATTTCATTTTGTATTTCCTTTCTTGATAAAATTGAGAAGCAGCAACATCTAAAATGATTTTAATTTTATTTTGATAACCTGCTTTTTTAGCAGCTTCCATTATTAAATCCAGCGCTTCCTCTGGTGCTCTCACTGGAGGGGCAAAACCTCCCTCATCCCCAACATTAATAGCTAAATCTATATATTTTTCTTTAATTAAATTTTTTAACTCATAATAAATTTCTGAAGCTATCCTTAAAGATTCTTTAAAGTTGAATTTTTCGACACCTGTAGATTTTTTCAACTGTTTTAGCTGAGGCAAAATCATAAATTCCTGAAAATCCAACTCGTTTCCGGCATGAGCTCCGCCATTGATGATGTTTAAACAAGGTATAGGCAAATTTTTGGCCTCAGTTTTCAGAAAAAGATGAGAAATGTATTGATATAGAGGAAGATTTTTTGCCCTGGCTCCAGCCCGGCAAACAGCCATTGAAACTGGCAAAATAGCATTTGCTCCCAATTTTGATTTATTTCTCGTTCCATCCAGTTTTATCATTAAATCATCTATCTTTTTTTGCTCAGTTACCTCTTTTCCTTTAAGTTTTGGAAAAATAATTTTATTGATATTGTTGATTGCCTTTAAAACTCCTTTTCCCTGATATCTTTTACCTTTATCTCTTAGTTCCACTGCTTCATATTTCCCCTTAGAAATTCCTGATGGAACTGAAGCCGGGAAAACACCCAAATCAGTAGTTAACTCTACTTCTATCGTTGGATTTCCTCGAGAATCTAAAATCTCTCTGGCTTTTATTGATTTGATTTGAGAATTTTTCATCGAAATTTATGCTAAAATTACCGTGCACTGGAGCATAGGAGTTTTGTTTTATTTTAATTTTTGTAAATAATCATATGCGGAGAGAATTGCTATTGCTCCTTGGCCAGCAGCAATCACAATTTGCTTGTATTTCCCATCGCTAACATCTCCAGCAGCAAAAAAGCCAGGAGTTTTAGTTTGAAGAGTGCTGGGATTAACTTTAATCTCATTTTTTTCATTGAATTCTACTAGACTTTTTACAAAAGAGACTGCTGGTTGAGAACCGATTTCAATGAAAACTCCTTCCAGAGATAAAGTTTTTATTTTTTTAGTTTTCTGATTTTGATAAACTATTGAATCGACAAATTCTTTACCTTTAATTTTTTTTAAAATGGCATTAGTGATCACTTTAATCTTTTTAATTTTTTTAACTCTTTCTTGATTAATTGGAGTAGCTCTGACTTGAGGAGCAGATTCTAAAATATAAATTTTTTTGGCATATTTGGCCAAAAATATTGCTGCTTCAAAGCCAGCATTACCTCCTCCAATCACTGCCACGGTTTTATTTTTAAATAGAGCGGCATCACATGCTGTACAGTAACTTACACCTTTTCCGATAAATTTTTTTTCTCCGGGTAATTCTAAAGGTCGGGGATCGGCTCCAGAAGCTACAATTACTGCTTTTGATTGAAATTTAGGTTTGCCTTTAATAAAAACTAAAAATTTTTTGTTAATTTTTTCAATCTTGGTTACTGAATCTCTTACAATCTCAATTTTGTGCTTTCTCAGATGTTTTTCAAATCTTTGAATTAGCTCCAAACCAGAAATCTCTTCAAATCCAGGATAATTCTCAATGGCCACTGCTTTTCTAGCTACTTGGCCTCCGAAACTTTTCGTAATTAAAAGGGTATTTAATTTCTGACGGGCAGCATAAATACCGGCTGTAATTCCGGCTGGCCCTGCACCAATAATTATTAAATCATACTCCATAATTTATAAATTTTATACCATGGTGTAATTTGTATAAGTCACTTTCCTTTTTGTCATCTTAATGGAGCACTTCAGGAATAGCTTCAATTAATTCAGTAGCTAATAATCCTTCTTTCATTCTTTGGGCAACAACTTCACCAGCTTTTCCATTAATATAGGCAGCAGCCTGGGCAGTAGTAAAGGGATCAATTCCTCTGGCCATCAAGGCTCCACAAATTCCAGCTAATGAATCACCGCATCCACCCTTAGACATATATGGGCTCCCTGTTCTATTTAATGCCACTTCTTTGCCATCAGAGATTATATCTACTGGTCCTTTAAGTAAAATTGTAGTTTGCATTCTAGCTGCTTCTTCTTTAACCATTTTTATTTTCTCTTCTTCAGACAATTGCTGAATTTCTTTTCCAGTTAAAACAAAAAATTCATAACTATGGGGGGTAATTAAGAATTTTTTGCCAGAAATTATTTCGGGTTTTTTGCCTACAGCATAAATGGCATCAGCATCAATTACTACTGGCAGGGAAATTTGGGAAAGGTATTCTAAAATCGCTTCTTGAACTTCCTCACTCCTTCCCATTCCTCCACCAATTACTACCGCCGCTTTTCCTCTAGAGACTACTTTAGCTGATTCGGTTAAAGCGAATAAAGTAGAGAGATGTTTTTTATTAAGATAGTCCCCTTTTAAAGGATAGGCAGCTAAATCAGGTTTGAAAGAAGCAATGATATCAGCTGCCCTTTTGGGAGCTATAATTCTAACCATATCCACTCCTGATTTAAAAGCAGCCATTGCCGAAAGAGCCGGAGAACCCGAATAAAATTCGGAGCCCCCAATCACTATTAATAACCCATAATCATATTTTCTGACATTCGAGGGCCTTCTTTTGTAGATATTTTTTAAAATATCTTTAGTTATTTCAATCATCTTTATTATTTCTTCGCAAAAAAGCGGGAATATCCCACTTTTCTTCTTCCTTTAATAGTTCTTTTTCTTCTTCCTCAATTTCTCTTTTAATCTGGAGGGCATTCTTTCGAATTTTTTCTTGAAGTAAAGAAGTTTGAGAAGGAGGCTGATTTATTTCTGGTTCTTTAGCTGGCAAATTACTTTCTTTCTGAACCTCAACTTTAGGCTGAGAAGTTTTCTTTTCTTTTGAATTTTTAAAAACTTTCCCTTTTTTAGATTTAGATTTTGATTTTTGAATTAACTTTTTTTTCGGTCCACTTCCTCGAGTTCCACAACCTACAGCTAATAAAGTTACCTTAATTTTGTTTCGATTTTTTTTGTTTTGGGAAATGCCAAAAATAATTTTTGCTTCCTGGCTGGCTAATCCAGTAATACTCTTTGATATCTGAGAAACTTCAGCCAAAGATAATTCTTTCTCCCCAGCAATGTTAAACAAAAGACCTTTAGCTCCCTCAATGCCATAAGGATATAAGGGACAATTAAGAACTTTTTTAATAGATTCTAGATTTTTTTCTTCTCCCCGAACCTCTGTTCTATTTAAAAAAGCCAATCTCCCTTGGCCTTGAAGAATTGTTTTTAAATCAGCAAAATCAATATTAATTAAACCAGGCAGATAGATAGTTTCAATTAATCCCCCTAAACTTTCAGCTAATCTCTTATTTATAGCAGACAAGGCTTCCTTTAAGGGAGTATTTCTATCAATAATTTGAAAAATCCTCTCATTGGGCAAGATACTAATGGCATTGAGATTGGGTTTCAACTTCTGGAGAGAAATTTTGGCAATCTCTGCCTTTTTTTCTCCCTCAAATTTAAAAGGTAGGGTGAAAATTCCATAAGTGAGGAGGTTTAAATTTTTGGCAATTTTAGCGAAAATAGGAGCAGCTCCTGAGCCTGTTCCTCCTCCGAGGCAGGCTATTAAAATACAGAGGTCAAAACCAGTTAAGAGTTTTTTTATCCTTTCTTTTTCCTTCTGAGCAGCTTCCCTTCCCAACTCAGCTGACATTCCAGTTCCCAATCCCTGAGTTAAACTCTGGCCAAATTGAAAGCGATCAACTCCTTTTAGAGTTTTTAGAGCCTGAAGATCAGTATTGGCTACCACAAAAGAAACTTTTTTTATTTTAGAAGCAATCTCTGAAACAATATTGCCTGCTCCACCCCCAATTCCAATTACCCTGATTTTTATTTTTTTTATTATTTCTCTTTTTGATTTAGGCTCTTCTGGATTTAATCCAGTTTTTTTAGCTTTTTTAAGTTTGCCTTTCATTAATTTAATATAAAGCTTTAATCTTCTAAGTCAATATATTTTTCGATCTTGATTTAATTCTTTTTATCATACTTCAAAATCTCTATCAAGTCTATTAATTGACTCATTTTGTTGAAATGAGTAAAATGAAATAATATTTAACTATGAAATTTACACACCTCCACGTTCATAGTCATTACAGTTTATTAGATGGTCTTCCTAAAATTGACCAATTATTAGATTATGTGAAGAAATTGGGTATGGAGGCAGTGGCTTTGACTGATCATGGAAATATCTATGGAGCAGTAGAATTTTTTAAAAAGGCTAAAGAAAAGGGAATTAAACCCATTATTGGTTGTGAGATTTATTTGGCTTTAGAAAGAATGGATCAAAAGAGACCAAATATCGATGACAAAAGATATCATTTAGTTTTGCTGGTCAAAAATGAAGAAGGTTACAAAAATTTAGTTAAACTTATTACCCGAGCCCATTTAGAGGGCTTTTATTACAAGCCCAGGGTAGATGAGGAATTATTAGCTAAACATTCTCAAGGTTTAATTTGTCTTTCTGGTTGCCTCCAAGGAAAAATTCCCAGGCTTATTTTGGCAAAAAAAATAAAGGAGGCGGAAAACCAGGCTTTAAAATATCAAGAAATTTTTGGAAAAGATAATTTTTATTTAGAATTGCAACATCATCCCAATTTGCCGGAGCAAAAAAAGGTTAATCGAGTCTTAATTGATTTTTCTAAAAAATTGAATATTCCTTTAGTAGCTACCAATGATTGTCATTATTTAAGGTCAGAAGATGCTGAGACCCAAGATATTTTAATGCTCATTAATACCGGAGCCAAACCAGATGATCCAGAAAGATTAACCATGAAAGCCGATGATTTTTCCATGCATCCTCCTCAGAAGATGGCAGAGTTTTTTAGAGAATTTCCTGAGGCTATTGAAAATACTCAAAGAATTACTGAACTCTCCAATTTTGAATTTGAATGGGGAAAAACTAAGCTCCCCCAATTTGAAACCCCTTCAGGCAAAAGCCTAGATGATTATTTAAGAGAACTTTGTTATCAGGGATTGGAGAAAAGGAAATTAAATAAAACTAAAGAAGTTATTGCCCGACTGGAGAACGAACTTTCGATTATTCGTCAAACTAGATTCGCTTCTTATTTTTTAATTGTTCAGGATTTTGTTAATTGGGCGAAAGAGAATCGGATTGTGGTTGGCCCGGGTCGGGGGTCAGTGGCTGGTTCTTTAGTAGCTTATCTTTTAAATATTACTAATATTAATCCTTTAAAGTACGATCTTTTATTTGAAAGGTTTTTAAATCCAGAAAGAATTTCTTTGCCTGACATTGATCTGGATTTTAATGATAGAAGAAGAAACGAGGTGATCGAATATGTGGCTCAAAAATATGGAAAAGATAAAGTAGCTCAAATTATCACCTTTGGAACCATGGCCGCCAGAGCAGTAATCAGGGATGTGGGAAGGGCTTTAAATTATTCTTATAGTTATTGTGACAAAATTGCCAAAATGATTCCCTTTGGCCTAACTTTGGATGAAACATTGGCCAAGATCTCTGAATTTCGCCAAATTTATGAAACAGATGAAAAAGCTCAAAGGTTAATTGATTTTGCCAAAAAATTAGAAGGTTGTGCCCGACATGCCTCAACCCATGCCTGCGGAGTAGTAATTTCGGCTAAACCTTTAGATGACATTGTCCCCCTGCAACATCCCACTCAAGATGATAAAGCTATTGTCACTCAATATGAGATGCATTCCATTGAAGATTTAGGACTTTTGAAAATGGATTTTTTAGGATTGAAAAATTTAACTATTATCGAGGATACCATTTCTCGAATTTACAAAGTTCAAAATAAAAAAATTGATATTGAAAATATTCCCCTTGATGACAAAAAAACTTTTCAACTCTTACAGAAAGGGGAGACAGTAGGAGTATTTCAGTTAGAATCTGATGGCTGTCGAAGATATTTGAAGCAACTCAAACCAACTGAGTTTGAAGATATTGTCGCTATGGTGGCTTTGTATCGGCCAGGACCAATGCAGTTCATTCCTGAATACATTGCTGGAAAACACAAAAAAAAGAAAATTGAATATTTACATCCTAAATTAAAACCAATTTTGGAAAAAACTTATGGAATAATCGTCTATCAGGAGCAGGTGATGAAAATTGCTCAAGACTTAGCTGGATTTACTTTATCTGAAGCTGATGTTTTAAGAAAAGCCATTGGTAAAAAAATTAGAAAACTTTTAATGGCTCAGAAAGAAAAATTTATCGAAGGCTGTCAAAAAAATAAAATCTCAGAAAGAGTTTCTCAGAAAATTTGGCACTGGATTGAACCCTTTACCCGTTATTCCTTTAATAAAAGTCACGCTACTTGTTACGCCATGATCGCCTACCAAACCGCCTACCTCAAATCTCATTTCCCAGTCGAATTTATGGCTTCTCTCTTAACTTCAGAAAAAGCCGATGTGGAAAGAATTGGCTTTTTGATTTCCGAATGTAAAAAGATGGAAATAGAAGTTTTGCCTCCAGATATCAATGAAAGCTTAGAAAACTTTACTGTTGTCCCGCCCAAAATGATTCGCTTTGGACTTTTAGCTATAAAAAATGTTGGTGTCAATGTTGTCGAAGCCATTGTTAAAGAGAGGAAGGCTGCTGGTCCTTATCGCTCTATTTTAGATTTTGTCAGCCGAGTTAATTCCCGGGATCTAAATAAAAAATCTTTAGAAAGTCTCATTAAGGCTGGTGTTTTTGATAAAATGGCTGAAAGAAATCAACTTCTATTTAATTTGGAAAAATTATTAGAGTCAGCTCGGGAAACTCAAAGAGAAAGAGCTAGTGGCCAAAGAGGCCTTTTTGATGGAATGGAAAGAAAGGTTGAAATTCAGTTGGCTCCCACTCAACCAGCCTCAAAAGCTGAAAAATTGAGCTGGGAAAAGGAATTATTAGGTCTTTTTGTTACCTCTCATCCCTTAGAAGATTTTAAGAAAGTTTTAGAAAAAAAAGTTTTACCTTTAGCAAAAATCACCCAAGATTTAACAGGGAAAATCGTCAGAATTGGCGGAATCATTTCTTCAATTAAAAAAATCATCACCAAAAATGGAAAGCCAATGCTTTTTACTAAATTGGAAGATGAAAACGCCAAAATTGAGGTGGTTGTTTTCCCTTCAATTATTGAAAAAAATCCAGAAATATTTAAAGAAAATAAAATTGTAATGATTCGAGGCAGAGTTGATAACCGAGACGGCGTTCCCAAAATCATTTGCGAAGAGATTGAGGAAATTGTTGAAAGTTGAAAATTCTAAATTATGAAACAACTAATAATTAGAAATCAAACCACAAAGATTCTTAATTGGCGAGAAAAAAAATATCCAAAATTTTGGCATCGACTTATCTTTTTCTAACTAGATACTATAAAAAGGATTAAAGAATTTGATAAATTAAGAACAAATGCAAAAATGGTTCTTTTTCGAGGAGATGCCGGAACAATAAAATTACCTCTTGGCAGAGAAATAGATGGTATTTTTACTTCTCCTCCTTATCTTGGTTTAATAGATTATCATGACCAACATAAATATGCTTACAATTTATTTAATTTTAGAGAATATCCTGAAGCAGAAATTGGCTCTCCAACTAAAAATGGAAATTGGAACAACAAAAAAGAAAATTATAAAAATGATATAATTGCCGTTTTAAAAAATATGAAAAAATATATGAAAACAGGAGCTAAAATTTTCATTGCGGTAAATGATAAACATAATTTATATCCAGAGATTGCTGAAAAATGCAATTTTAAAATTATGGATATTTTTCACAGACCAGTTCTAATGAGAACAGGAAGAGACAACAACAAGTTTTCAGAAAGTATTTATTTTTTTATTAATGAGGAATAAAAGGGGAATAGAAATCAACAAATTTAAGATTAAAATCCTATGAATAATAATAAAATAAATCAAGTTCAAATCTTCTTTCCTAATTCCCGACAACATAAAAGTAATAGATTAGAAGAGCTGTTAAAGAAATACGAAATAAAAGATATGAATGACTGGGAAAATGTTAATGCTGATTTAATTATTACTGACCCGCCTTTTGGAATAGAATTTAGTGGGAAGCCCACAAATTATCATAGAAATGTTGAAAATGTAGTAGATAGCTATGTAGAGTGGAACGTATCTGAATATGGCTGGAAAATACAACAATTATTAGAATGCATAAAAAGGAATCTAAAAGAAAATGGACAGGCTTTAATTTTTTCTGGATGGAATAATAGCAACATTATTCATGATAGAATTATGCAATTTAGAGGATTAACACTTAGAGGAAAATTATATTGGACTTATAATTTTGCCCCAACTTGTAGAGTAAGACCATCTCACAATGTATATGAAATTTATTGGGTTACAAAGGGAGATAAATGGACATTCCACAATAGATGCATAACTCACCACTGTCAAAAAGGCGAACCGAATTTAACAACGCTCAATTTCAAGAGAGATTATAAAGTTAACATGCCAAAATATCCAACAAGGCTTCCTTTTAAACTTCTCCAATGTTTGTTGGAACATTTTTCTAAAAAAGATGATTTAATTTTTGACCCCTTATGTGGCAGTGGAATGGTAGGAGTCGTTTCATACATGCTGGAAAGAAATTTTATAATAGGTGATTTAAACAAAAATGGGAAAATCGTATTTAAACATCTTTTGGATTATTATTTGAATAAAAATGGCTTAGTCCAAGATAAAAAATTATTAACTTGGTGGAAAAATGAATAAACTTAAATTTGAAAAATCTCGAAAGAAATTTCAAGAAATAAAGGGTAAATTAATAGATACTCGATTTAAAGAACAAGTAGAAGAATTTAAAAAATCTTTGGAAAAATTAATTTTGGAATACAACACTGCAAATTGGGAAAATAGATTTACCGTCGGAGGAGCTTTGGAAATTTTATTTTGTGTCCTATTAAATTCCATAGGATTTAAAGCCGAATGGATAAAAGAACTTAGATATGACATTAAAATCGATGATATTCCATTTTCTTTAAAAGGCAATTTCGTATCATTAGGTAATATCCGACTTATAAATATATTAGGAGAAGAAATAGCGACTTGGGCAGAACCAACAATATTTTTTATAAGTGAATTAGGGATATGCTATGCTGACCCAGAAATGGGCTTAAGAACGAAACATATAAAAGATGCCCTGACCATCAATACCAGGGAAATAAAATCTTTGATAGAAGAAAATGAAAAATGGCACATTCCTATTTCAATTCCAAGGAAACAAAGAAATTCTCAAACGATTAAAACGGCAAGTTATGATGTTGCTAAGTCTGTATTAGAAAAAATTAAAAGTAAATATTTGATAAAGTATTTACCGAAAGTATAAATCTGGGAAATTATGGCAAAAATTGAAACTATTCGCCACTCTTTAGCTCATATTTTGGCTTATGCGGTTCAAGAGCTCTTTCCTGGAGCTCATTTTGGGATTGGACCTG
>JASEJS010000015.1:6102-14896 GCA_030016765.1 Patescibacteria group bacterium | reverse complement strand
TAGCAAAGAAAATACTCAAAGGACTCTTAATTGCCAAAATAATTTATATTGCTGCACTTCATTTCACTTACTTTTTAGATGAATCAATCAATGCCATTTCACATTTTAGATGTCTTAATCCATAATTATAGACAGATTTAAATTAGAATGCTAAAATTAATTAATGAGGCTTGAATATTATTCGGTTAAAAACTCAAAAAGAAATTTTAAATATTGTTGGAAAATATTTAGATTTAAAATTATATAAGGTTTTCCTTTTTGGCTCAAGAGTGCGTATTAACGGATGTAAAATGTAACCGAAATGGTATTGGTTAACGGATTTAAAAAGTAACTGAAATTAACTTGGTAAAATGGGATTAAAAAGGTCGACTAAAGAATACTAAAAAATTTTAGAATATATGGTCGAATTTTCTTTAATGTTATATTACAAACCAGGTCCAGATATGGATATTGAAGGGAAGGAGAATTTTGATCCGAATATTTTAAGAGAACATGGGAAATTTCTCAAGGAAGATTTAGAATCAATTGCTGATCAGTTGGAAAAATTAAAGAAAGCAGGCTGGAGTTATTGCGGGGGACTTTATGATGTGATGTGCTCTAAAGATATTAGCGTAGAGGAAGCTAAAAAGGAGCTGAAGGAATTAGGAATAGAGATAGATGAAGATAACCTAATGGAATTAGAAGAAGAGGAAGAATAAAAAAATTGCCGCGGTGGCGGAATAGAATACGCTTACGGCTCAAAACCGTATGAGCTTTTAGCTCGTGTGGGTGCAAATCCCACCCGCGGCACTATTTTTTGAAAAATTTCATAACTTGGGAGTTAATCAACCATCCAGAGAAAATTCCAACTAAGGCTCCAGCCAAAATATCTGTGGGCCAGTGAATTCCGCAGAAAACTCGAGAGATCGAAATCAAAAAGCTGGCAATTAAAAAAATAATACCAGCTTTTTTGTTATAAAAATAGATAGCCAAAGATAAGGCAAAAAAGAAAGCAGCATGTCCAGAAGGGAAGGCAGCAGCATTAATCTGGTCTAAAAGTAAATTGGTTTGATTTTCAACAAAGGGCCGGGGTCGATTCCACAAAAAACGGATAAATTCAGTAATGACAAATTTGGCTAAAATTGCTGAGCTGAAAGCAATAATTACCATTGGCCAATACTTTTTCCGATCTTTTAATAAAAATAAAAAAATAAAAAAAATCAAAATATAGCCAAAGTATTTAGCAAAAAAGATGCCCAGAGTATCTAACCAGAGCCAGGTTCCAGCAAATTGATTAATTTTTTCAAACAAAATATAATCCAACATTCAAAATTCTATTTTTAAATAATTATTAAATTGGCGAAAAATGAAGCAGCATTTAAAAAATTAATTTTACCCTCCTTTACTGATTTATAAGCTAATATATATCCAGCTGCACTCCAAGATTGAAAAGAGACTCCCATTAGTAGAATTGCTTTTAAAATTTCAATTGCTTTTGAATAAGCTTGATCAATTAATTTTGCCATAATTTTAAAATTATTTATTTTTTATTTGTTCTATTGCTAATTTTACTGCTCCAATTACTGGTTCAGTTTTGGGCCGAATAAATTCTGCTTTGGGAGCAAATTTTTTGACTTCTTTTTTGACGGTCTCTAACAAAATTTTTGACTTAAACGTGCTTCCTATTAAAATTAAAGGGAATCTGATTTTTTGAAAGTTTAATTTTTTTATTGCTGTATTGGCAGACAAAGCCAGCTCTCTTCCAGCCTCAATTAAGATATTTTTGGCAACCTTATCCCTTTTTTTCTCAGCTTCAGCAACTAAAATTGATAATGAAGAAATAATTTCAAATGGATTTTTGGAATAAATTTTCTCAATAAGGTTTTCTTTATTTTTAACTTTTAATTTCTGAAAAATTAATCTAGTAATCAGGGTTTTAGGTCCTCTTCCATCCAAATCCTTCCAAATTACTTGAACCCCCCTTTGACCAATCCAAAAGGCTGAACCTAATTCACTTAAGTACCCCCAACCACAAACCTTGCTTTCTTTTTTTCCTCGCCAACCATGGCAAACGCAACCTGAGCCTGCAATTAAAACTACTCCATCTTTTTCATTTGTTCCTGACCGAAAACCGGCTAATTGATCCGAGCCAATTATTACTTTTCCTTTAAAAATTGGAGAGATTTTTTTATGTTTTAAAAGCTCTTTTTTGATAACATCTTTTTTAAATTTAAATTCCTCTTCTATTGTCGGCAACCCAAGAAAGGTAGCTAAAATTCTTCGCCTTTTTCCCAAAACTTTTTTAACAACCGAGGCAACATTATCCATTGCCTTTTTTAATCCTAGATTTCTTGGATGAGAAGAACCTGTTTTAGCTTTAGCTAAAATTTTACTTTCTAAATTCGCCAAAACAGCTACAGTCTTTGTTCCTCCACCATCTACGCCAATTACATATTTTTGATTTTTTCTCATCATATTTTTAAATTAGCGTTGGCTTCAATTTTTTCGAAATCAAATGTTGCTTTATCTCGATGATAGAAAGCAGCGACTCCAACCATGGCAGCATTGTCAGTACATAAATTTTTTGGTGGAACCAGATGTTTAAACTTCGAGTTTAAACAGGCAGTTTTAAACTGTTTCTTCAATTCTTGACTGGCCGCCACCCCTCCTCCAAGAATTATCGTTTTTACTCTGAACTCTTTAGCTACCCCAATGGTCTTAGAAATTAATACATCGATTATTGCCTGTTGGACTTCTTTTGTCATCTCTTGAATGTATTCTTTCGATTTTCTAACTTTTGGTGAACGACTTCTGAAATCATACAAAACTGCTGTTTTCAAACCAGAAAAACTGAAATCATAGTTTTTTTGAGAAATCATTGGTCTTGGTAATTTAATTTCGAATTTCGAATTTCGAATTTCGAATTTCCATCGACGAGCTTGCTCGTCGATGGCTGGTCCTCCTGGATAGTCTAATCCCAAAATTCTCGCTATTTTATCAAAACATTCTCCAGCAGCATCATCTCTAGTTTCCCCTATTAGTTTATATTCGCCAATTTTTTTCATTAAAATTAACTGAGTATGACCACCAGAAACTACTAAACAAATTGCTGGGAATAATTTTAAATTTTCTTCAATAAAGTTGGCCAAAATATGGGCCTCGATATGATTAACTGGAACAATTTTTAAATTTATTTTTTTTGCTAAATCTTTAGCAAAATTTATTCCCTGCCAAAGACAAGGTTCTAATCCCGGTCCGATTGTCACCCCAATCAAATCAATTTCAGAAACATCTATTCCTTTAGTCGCCTTTTTAAAGACAACTGGAAGATTTTTCTGATGTTCCCTTTTGGCTAAAAAAGGGTAGACCCCTCCGTATTTTGCATGTAATTTTGCCTGTGAAGAAGTAATATTCGAAAGAATTTTAAAACTTTTGACTTTTGACTTTTGACTTTTGACTTCAATTACACTTATGCAAGTATCATCACAGGAAGTATCGATACCCAAAATTAGCATAATTTATTTTATTTTCTTAATATTTTTGGCAAAGTTTTGGTTAAATCTATAATTATTGATGGTTTACTTTCTGGTAAATTGCCAGCATCAATTACTAAATCTGGCTGAATTTTTTGATTTTCAAATTGCTTTAAAACTTCTTTAATTTTAGTTGAAGCTGGTCTTCCAGAAATATTAGCTGAAGTGCCAGTGAGAGGGCAATTACAGAGTTTTAATAATCGATTAATAATTTTATAATTTGGGATTCTCAAACCAATTTCTTTATTTGGTTTACCAATTCCTCTTGGGAGCTCTTTTTTGGGTTTTAAAACTATTGTTACTTTTCCTGGCCAAACTTTTTTCAAAAATTCCTCCTGTTTTTTGTCTATTTTAGCTATTTTTTTAACCATTTTGATATCTTTTACAAAAATTGGAATTGGCTTTTGAAATGGCCTCTTTTTTATTTTAAAAATTTTCTCAACTGCTTTTTTATTAGTAGCATCAGCTAATAATCCATAAACTGTATCAGTTGGACAGACTATCACTTTTCCAGTTTTAATAGATTTTATCACTTTTTCAATTATTTTTTTATAATTTTTCCTTAACTTCAAAATTAACATCTTTTTTAGCTCTAGCTTTAGTAGAATAATATTGAGTTATTTTTTTAGCTCTTTCGAAAACTTTTTTTGGAATTTTAGTTTTTTTATAGTTCCTGATTAAGGTGGAAGGACCTGGATAATTTTTCATTTCAATTAAAACATCTCCTTTTTTAGCTAATTTTTTAATTTCCTTATTTTCTCTTTCATTTCGGCCGACAATAATTTTGATTTTATCTTCCCAAAAATGCCTTCCCAATTTTAAAAGTCCAATATCATTTCCCTTACATTTTAGATATTTCTGAAACAATTCTTTTAATCTTTTGCCAAATTCTAAATCAGTTAAAAGGCAGCCTCCAGCTGGAGTAGGGTATTCTTTAATTTTATATTTTTTAGCTAAAGCAATTTGCCTTTTCCTGGAGCGACCAGAAATATCTAATAGCTTTTGGCG
The DNA here is from genome assembly GCA_030016765.1 of Patescibacteria group bacterium. GTDB lineage: Bacteria > Patescibacteriota > Minisyncoccia > Minisyncoccales > JASEJS01 > JASEJS01. The sequence continues at coordinate 10,376 of JASEJS010000015.1, read as the reverse complement.
ATTAACTTGATTTAATTTTTCAGGAATAGTTAATTTTAACAATTTGGCTGAAAATGGCCTTAATAAATAACCTTTTAAAGAAGATTCTTTCTCTATTAATTCCAAGGCTTTTTTATTTTGAGAAAATGGTCTTTCTCCTAAAACCTCTCCGGTAGCTACAAAATTAAATTTTTCTTTTTTCATAATCTCTTTGGCTTTTTTTAGCATCAAAATATGACAATCAATACAGGGATTCATTGCTTTTCCATAACCGTATTTTGGATTTTTTACCATTTTTAAATGCTCTTCAGAAAAATTAATAATTTTTAAAGGCAATTTCATTTCTTTAGCTCCCTTTTTAGCATTTTCAGAATTAAAAAAATAACTTTCAAAAGTTATTCCTTTAACTTCTATTCCCTGCTCCATTAAAATTTTGGCAGCTAAAATCGAATCCAATCCTCCTGAAAATAAAATTAGGGCCTTAACTTTTTTCATCCTAGATAAAAACTCTTATCTTTATTTTATTTCTTTAGAGATGAAATTCAATTTAAAATCTTTTCCAATTCCCTTAAATTCCTTATTGAAAAATCAATTTTTGAATTATTTTTTTCTTGCCAATATTTTCCCTCTTTACGATTAATTCTGATGGCGATAACCTTAGGATAATTTTCTTTTATTTTAAATAAAGCCTCAGGATTGTCTTCAACAAAAATTATTTTTTTATTTTTTTGAAAAGCTTTTTTAAATGGCTTAGTTTTTTCAATATCCCTGGTTATAATTATTTTCTTAAAATATTTTTTGATTTTAGATTTTTCAATTTTCTGCCTTTGAAATTTCTCTTCACCATAAGAAAGCAAAATCAAATCGGCTTTATTTTTCCATTTTTTCAAAAACCAAATCGCATCTTTATAAAGAAATTTTGGAGCTTTTTTAAAAACTTTCTCAAATGATTTTTTAAGAGTTTTGATTTCAATTTGAGGATTTTCTTTATTAATTAATTTAAATTGCTGAAATGGCTTATAATCCCTTCCTTTCCCTTTTGATCTTTCAAAAGTTTCCTGAAATAAATTTTCATTCACTCCCAATTTCCTAAATTCTTCTTTTAAACCCTCATATAATCTTTTCGCCGAAAACAAAGTATGATCAAAATCAAAAACTATCCTCATTGATCTATTTTACCTTAAATCTCAAAAATAAAAATAAAGGTTAAAAACAAGCAAAATTACAACTAATCAACTGTCAATTATGTTCAGTGGCTTGAACATGATTTCAATTTCCTCTAAAAGTAGAGAATTGAGGATTAGGGAGGTTCTCTTCATTTCAGGCTTTTTTGACTATTTTTCATAGATTTTCTTCACTACTTAGAAGGAATTTAATTAACATTATCTTCTCAAATTCACTTAATTTTGACCATTTTAGAGTATTACCTATGTATCTCATCCTGGACAGAAACCTCCTTTTTATTCTTGATTTTTGAGTCTTCGCTGTTTTTAATTATGTCGAAAATTTGATAAAATCGAATTATGAAAGAATTATTTAAGAGATTCATTCCTCTTTCCTTGATTTTGGAAAACTACAACCCACCTACCACGTCCTCCCGCTTGCCTAACGGCGAGCGGGTCCCTCCCGGTTATAAAGTTGCCTCTTTGTCTTCAATTAAATTTAAAATTGGAAATAAGGAATGGCCAAATACTTTGAAAATGACTATGCCCGGCCGTTTAAAGTTGCAAAGATTTTTGAGACAAGTAGTAAATTCTGGCAGAGTATGAGATTTTAGACTATAATCCACCCACCACCTTCGCTCCATCTCCTTAAAGTTAATTCATTAAAGTTAAAATGCAAAAATACGAGATTCTTGAACATATCTCAGATTTAAAAATTAGGGCATTTGGCAAAGATAAAAGAGAACTTTTCAAAAATGCGATGATTGGGATGCAAAATGCCCTAAGGGCTGAAGTCAAAAGTCAAAAGTCAAAAGTCAAAAGTATAAAGATAAAATCTCTTAACCTGAATTCACTTTTAGTCGATTTCTTGTCAGAGATTAATTATTTGAATGAAGTAAATAAGGAAGTTTATCAAGATGTAAAGTTTACTAAATTTTCTGATAATGAGTTAGAAGGAGAAATTTTTGGAAAAAGAGTTAAAAGATTTGGATTACTAATTAAAGGAGTTACCTATCATGATTTAGATATTCACCAAAAAAAAGATAAAACCTGGGAGGCAACAATACTTTTTGATATTTGAAAAATTTGTTAAAATAAAAAAGGTGATGCTCTTTGACAAATGAAATGACAGATGAAGAAATTGGAAAAGGGGCAGTAGAGGAGATTAAAAGGATGCTGGAATGGATGAGGAGCCAAAAGCTGGAATTAAGCCAAGTAACTACTTTTGTAAAAGAGTTGCTAGGGGAGCCCAAAAGAATTTTTTTGACTGGTGTAGGAAGATCTGGGGAAGTAGCAGAGTGCTTTGCTATGAGACTGGCTCAGTTAGGCTTTGATACCAGAGTTTTAGGTGAACCGACTGCTCCTTCGGTAGAGAAAGATGATCTGTTTATAGTCGTTTCTGGAGGAGGAGAACATCAGATAGAACAAGTGAGAATTGCTCGAGAAATCGGAGCAAAAATAATTACCATTACTTCTCAGCCAGAATCTACTTTAGCGAGATTAGCAGATGAAAAACTAATTATTCCAGGAAGAACTAAAAATGAGGCCTCTAGTTCCAGCTATGAAGAACGGAGAATGAAAGGAGAACCAGTGATGCCTCTGGGAACTGCCTTTGAGGATTTTACAATGATAGTCTTAGACTCCATTATTGGTTTTATTGGGGCAATAAAAAAGAAAACCGAAGAAGAATTAGAAAAGAGGCACGCCAGACCAGAATAATGCGAATTTTCTCGGCAATTTTGATTCTTAAAAGACAAAAAAGACAGGCACATTTTTTAGGCAGGCAGAAATCTGGAACCTGCCTTATTTTTATTTGGGGATTTGATATAATTATTTAATGTATGATAAATTTATTCCCTAAAGATGAAATATTTTATAATCTTTTTGAAAAGCAGGCTGAGAAATTAACTGAAGCAGCTAAAATTTTAGATGAGATTTTAGAAAACTCACAAAATTTAGAAGAGTTAGCTTTGAAAATGAAAAAACTGGAAACCGAAGCTGATTCCCTGGGCCATGAGGTTGTTGACCATTTGCGGAAAAGTTTTATTACTCCTTTGGAAGGGGAAGATATTGATTTATTGAGGATGAAACTCGATGATATTTTAGATCAAATTGAAAAAGCCGTAAATAGAATGGTAATTTATAAAATCCAAAAACCTTTTCCTAAAGAAATTGAAGAGTATATAAAAATTTTGGAAGAATCAATCCAAGAAATAAATAAAGGAGTAAGAGAAATTCGAAATATTGGAAAATATCAAAAAAATCTTCATTTCCGCTGTCAAAAACTTAATGAATTAGAAGATGAAGGAGACATAGTTAATCGAACTGCTTTGAAAAATTTAATGAGCGTCAGTAATCCTTCACCAGAAAGGAATCTGGAAATAATGAAATTGAAAGAAATTTATGAACACTTAGAAAATGCTATTGATTGTTGTGAGGATGTCGGAAATATTTTTGAATCGATATTAATTAAAAACCGATGAGCGGAATTATTTTAGTAATAATAATTATTATTTTAGCCTGGACTTATGATTTCTGGAACGGGGCAAATGATTGCGCTAATTCCATTGCTACTACTGTTTCTACTCATGCCCTTCCTTTTAGAAAGGCTATTTTCTTAGCTAGTTTTTTTAATCTTTTGGGAGCATTTATTAGTACTGAAGTTGCTAAAACTATTGGGAAAGGAATAGTAATCTCAGAAGTAATTTCTCAGCCTCTTTTAATTTCTGCTTTAATTGGGGCAATTATCTGGGTGGCTTTATCGACTAAATTTGGTATTCCAATTTCAGTTACCCATTCTTTGGTTGGAGGATTAATTGGGGGAGCTTTAGTTTCAGCTGGAATTTCAGCCCTGAAAGCTAGTGGATTAATTAAAGTTGCCTTTGGGATGATTTTAGCACCAATTATTGGCTTTTTGGTAGCCATTTTTTTAATTTTGGCTTTTTCCTGGCTAATTAAAATTTTCTTTTCAAAAACCTCCCCTTTTCGAATCTCCCAATTTTTTCGCTATGGTCAAATTTTTTCTGCTTCCGCAGTTTCCCTTTCCCATGGAATGAACGATACTCAAAATGCCATGGGAATAATTACCATTTCTCTATTAGCTGGAGGATTTTTAACTGAATTTAAAGTTCC
>JASEJS010000015.1:0-6002 GCA_030016765.1 Patescibacteria group bacterium | reverse complement strand
TTCTTTACCTGGATTTTCACCATTCCCGGAGCAGCCGTTATCTCCGGGCTTTTGTTTCTTTTAGGGAAGTTAGTTTTTGGTTGATGTTTTTCTAAAAATAAATTAAAATTAAGAGTCATGAAGTTCAATATTGTTATTGTTGGAGCAGGGCCTGCTGGGATGTTCAGCGCCTACGAGTTAATAAAAAAATGCCCCAAGCTGAAAATTCTAGTTATTGACAAGGGCAAAGAGGTCAAAAAGAGAATTTGCCCGATGAATGAAACTGGGAAATGTTGCCATTGCGTGCCTTGTCATAATATGTGCGGAATGGGAGGAGCAGGCACTTTTTCCGACGGTCTTTTAAATTTAAGGCCAGACATAGGAGGAGACTTGACCGAATTTACCAAAAACGAAAATAGGGCTTGGAAATTAATGGATGTGGTGGATAAAGTTTTTCTCAGATTTGGCGCTCCAAGAAAATTATTTGGCATTTTAACCCCAGAAATTGAAGCCTTAGAACAGAGAGCTGCTTCAGTTGGGATTAAGTTTATTAGAATTAAGCAGAGACATATCGGTTCTGACAATACGCCAAAGATCATTCAAAAATTTAGCCAATTCTTGAAAAAGAAAAACGTTAAATTTTTAATGGAAAAAGAGGTAACAGATTTGATAGTCGAGGGAAACAAATGTCGGGGAGTGGTTTTGAAAAGCGAGCAAAAAATTGGTTCTGATTTCACTTTAATTGCTCCGGGCAGAGTGGGCATTTCTTGGGTGACAAAAATGATTGCCAAACATAAAATGAAAGCAGAATATTTGCCCATTGATGTCGGGGTAAGAGTCGAAGTCCCAGCAATTATTATGGGGCCGGTAATCGAAGCCAGCCGGGACCCAAAGTTCCATATCTGGACTACCAGATATGGAGATTTTGTCCGCACTTTTTGCACCAACCATCAGGGGTTCGTGGTCAAAGAGCATTACGACGGTTTTATCGGTGTGAATGGCCACTCTTTAATCAATAAAAAATCAGAAAACACAAACTTTGCTTTTTTAGTGAAAGTTACCTTAACTGAGCCATTTGAAAATACCACGCTTTATGGTCAATCAATAGCTCAAATGGCCACTCTTTTAGGAGAGGGGAAACCGATTATTCAAAGATTGGGAGACATGAGAAGGGGAAGAAGGTCAACGTTCGAAAGGCTAAAAAGAAGCATTATCAGCCCCACTTTAAAAGATGTTACTCCTGGCAATATCGCCATGGCGTTACCTCACCGTATTCTTACCGATATTATAGAAGGGTTAGAAAAACTCAATGCCGTCATCCCCGGCGTAGCTTGCGACTCCACTTTTTTGTATGCCCCAGAGATTAAATTTTATTCTATGAGGATTAACGTAAAAGAAAATATGGAGACAGATATTAGAAATCTTTTTGCCGCAGGCGATGGCGTAGGACTGAGTAGGGGCATTGTCAGCGCAGCTGCCACAGGCGTTTTGGCCGCTCAAGGAATCTTAAAAAGTTAAAAATTATGTTTTCTAAAAAAGATTTTATCAAAATATCAGATTGCCCTAGTAATAGAGCAAAGCTCACTACAGGGTAAAGCTCTGGGATTATGATGAGCAAAAAAGACTTTAGAAAAATAGATGATTGGTTGTGGGAAATTCCTAAAAGTTTTAGGAAGGACATGAAAGTTCCAGCTCGAATTTATATTTCAGAGAAAATGCTGGAAGAAGTATTTAGAGACCAATCGATACCTCAATTAATAAACGGTACCACTTTACCTGGAATAGTTAAATATGGTATTGCCATGCCTGATTGTCACGAAGGCTACAGTGTGCCAATTGGATTTGTAGGAGCAATAAAGATTCCTGAAGGGATCATTTCACCTGGAGCCTGTGGTTTCGATATCAATTGCTTGGACCCTAATACTAGAATTTTATTAGATAATGGCACTTATATGACAATAAAAGAACTTGAAAAGGAATGGAGAGATAAGAGTGTAAATTTCGTTAACTTAAAAAACAAAAGCATAGAAAACTCTAATATAATTTGTTTCTTGAAGAGATATAATAACCCTACCATCTATCAAATTACAATAGAATCCGGAGAGAAAATAGAATTAACCGAAGATCATCCAATTCAGACTAAAACAGGCATGAAAGAAGTTAAATTTTTAAAAGAAAGAGATTTTGTTTTAATCTATCCATTTAAAGGCGTTAAATATCAAAAACCTTCTTCTAAAGTAATCTTAGAAGAAAAGAAGTATAAAAAAATTTTAAAAAATTTTGGAAAAACAAAAAAAGGTAACGCTTTTTCTCAGATATTCAATCAAGTGGAATCTCGAAACTTATTACACTTAACTTATGATCATCCTACTTTATATTATCTTTTAAAATTAATGGGTTATATCTTAGGTGATGGTGCAATTAGTTTTAGTAAAAATGGAAATGTGCAAATTCAATTTTACGGAAATCCTGAAGACCTAAAAGAAATTCAAAAAGATATTCAAAAACTTGGTTTTAAACCTTCTAAAATCTATTCTAGAAAAAGAAACCATAAAATTATTACTTTTTATAATACTTATCAATTTTCAAGAACTGAATATAGTTTAAGGAATTGCTCTTTTGGATTAGCAATTCTTCTTGTAGCTTTGGGGGTTCCTTACGGATTAAAATCTCATAAATCTTATCGAGTTCCAAAATGGATTTTTAATTGTCCTCTTTGGCAAAAAAGATTATTTTTAGCCTCATTTTTTGGAGCGGAGTTATCTAAACCAAAAGTTTTAAATAAATATAACTTCTATGCTCCTCAACTAAACATGCAGAAAGCTAAAGGATTAGAAAGAAATGCAAAGTTATTTTTAAAAGATATTGCTAATCTTTTAAAAGAATTTGGAATAAAAACTTACTCAATAAAAAAAGTTCCAGGATATCAATATAAAGGAAAACAAAGAGAAACCTCCGGCTTTAGATTGCAAATTGGAGAAGAGGCTCAAAATTTTATAAGGTTTTTAGAAATCATAAACTATGAATATAATCAAGAAAAACGAAAAGAAGCTTGCTTAGCAGCTAATTATTTAAAAAGAAAATTAAGGGTAGTAGAAATAAGAAATAAAGCAAGAAAAGAGATACAAAAATTATATCGAAAAAGAGGAGATTTTGAAAAGTTTGTTCCGCAGATTCTTGAGAAATATAAAAATGAATATGTCACACCTCAATTTCTTTATCATTCTATTTTTAAAGAAAATAGTCATGGAGTGATAAAAAAAAGAGGAAATCCTCGGATAGCCTTTAATTTCCCCTCCTTTAAACAATATAAAAATAAATATAGTTATGGAAAAAAAGGATTGGTTTGGAACAAAATTGAAAAAATAGAAAAATTATCATATCAGGATTTTGTTTATGATTTTACCATCAATAACATCAATCATAATTTCATTGCCAATGGATTGGTTGTTTCTAATTGCGGAATGAGATTGTTAAAATCAGAATATAATGAAAAAGAAATTAAACCTTATTTAAATAAGTTAGCAACTGAGATTCAAAGTGAAGTCCCTTCAGGATTAGGGAGAGGACGAAAGATAAAACTTTCAATTAAACAAATTAACAAAATTTTAGAAGAGGGAGCTCATATTTTATTAAACCAAGGTTATGGTGAAAAAGAAGATGTTGAGAATTGCGAAGCTGGCGGAAGATTAGATTGGGCAAATGCTGAGGTCGTCTCTGAACATGCTAAAAATCGAGGTAGGGATCAAGTAGGAACACTCGGGAGCGGCAATCATTTCTTAGAAGTTCAAAAAGTAGAAGAAATTTTTGATGAAAAAACAGCTGAAGTTTTCGGCCTATTTAAAGATCAAATTGTAGTGATGATTCATACTGGTTCTAGAGGTCTTGGTCATCAGGTGTGTACCGATTATTTAAGAACAATGATTCCAGCTATGCAAAGATATGGAATAAAGGTTCCAGATAAGGAATTTGCTTGCTGCCCGTTTAATTCTCCGGAAGGTCAGAGATATTTCAAAGCTATGGCTGCTGCTGCAAATTATGCTTGGGCTAATCGCTATATGATTGCCCATTATGTAAGAAAAGCTTGGAAACAGGTTTTGGGAGAAAAAGAAAGACTCAAATTACTATACGATGTAGCCCATAACATCATTAAAAAAGAAAGATATAAAATCGATGGGAAGGAAATCGAAGTGATCGTTCATCGAAAAGGAGCAACCCGAGCTTTTCCACCAGGCCATCCTGAGATTCCTATTAGATATCGTGAAGCGGGACAACCTGTTATCATTCCAGGATCAATGGGTACTGCCTCTTATGTTTTAGTCGGAACTAAAGAGGGTGAGGAAGCTTTTTTCTCAACTTGTCATGGTGCAGGAAGAACTATGTCTCGTCATCAAGCAATGAGACGGGTTTCTGGACAAGAAGTGGTGAATAGATTAAAATCAAGAGGAATTATTATAAAATGCTGGAGTTTAAGAGGAATTGCTGAAGAGGCCCCGATAGCTTACAAAAATATCGATGAGGTGGTTGAAGTAGTTCATAATGCTGGATTGTCAAAGAAAGTGGCAAAATTAACTCCTTTAGCAGTAATAAAAGGAGAATAGGCACTTCGCTAAATTCAAAAGTCAAAATGCAAAATTCCAATTCAAAATTTAAAAGTTTTAAAAAGATAAAAACTTCATTTTTTTATGGAGAGGAAAAAATTACCGAGAAGTATCAGGAAATTTATTCGAAAAGAGAAAGCTCGGATTCGTCGAGAGGTTTTGGATATCAAGCAGCAACAAAAATTGATTCAAGAATTATATCAAAAGATCTTCGAGAAATTAAAAATAAAAAATGAAGCAAAAATATGAGAATTCAAGAAATTTTCAATTTAGCTATCCAAAAAGGAATTGAGGCAGATTTTAGAGGAAGAGAAGCAATTGAAAAGCTTTTAAAAAGGAAAAAAGAAAAGTATGAAAAACTTTCTGAAAAAGAGAAAGAGGAATTTGATAGAGAGGTTTTGGAAAATCCATACTTAGATTCAAGAATCTATCACATTGCCCAAGATAAGGAAATTAAAAGAGTTTTGGTTGGAATTGATATTGAGCCAGCTGAAATTTTGTTAGCTAAGGAAATTGGGGGGATCGATTTAATTATTGCCCATCATCCTTTGGGAAAAGGTTTGGCCAATTTACACCAGGTAATGGAGCTTCAATGTGATGTTTTAAGTCAATACGGAGTGCCCATTAATGTTGCTGAAGGCTTAATGAAAGAGAGAATTTCTGAGGTAGCCAGAGGAGTAAATGCTATTAATCATCAGAGAACAGTTGATGCCGCAAAACTCCTCGGTTTTAATTTAATGAATTCTCACACTCCAACAGACAATTTGGCGGCAAAATTTATCAAAGAAAAAGTGGAAAAAGAAAATCCAGAAAGAATAGAAGATTTAATGAGATTATTAAAAGAGATACCAGAATATAAAGAAGCTATTAAAATTGGAGCAGGACCTAAAATTTTTGTTGGTGATCCAGAAAGAAGATGTGGAAAAATTGCCATAACTGAGTTTACTGGGGGTACTGAACCTACTCCAAAAATTTATGAGAAAATGGCCCAGGCTGGAATTGGAACGGTAGTTGGAATGCATATGGCCGAGGAGTCAAAAAAAGAGGCCGAAGCTTCAAATATCAATGTTGTCATTTGTGGCCACTGTTCAAGCGACAGTTTGGGAATGAATTTGTTTTTAGATGAATTAGAAAAAAGAGGAGTTGAAATTGTTAGTTGTAGCGGACTTATTAGAATTTCGAGAAATAAATGAAATTAATATGGTCGGGCGAGATATGGTCTGGTATGCCAGGGTCCGGTGAGGTCAGGCGGGGTATGTTATGGTTCGGTATGGTCCTAAGGTTTCAAAAAAACTGGCGAAAAAGCCAGTTTTTTGCTAAAATGAATATAATATGCGCACGGGTATTGCTACAGTTTCTCTTGATTGGGGGCGTTGTCCACCCTGGCTTTTTGATCGAATGAAAAGATTGGCCCGAGGGATA
>JASEJS010000014.1 GCA_030016765.1 Patescibacteria group bacterium | reverse complement strand
GGTGAATAAAATTTGGTAAAATGAGAACGAAAGTTTGAAATCGTTTAACTTTAGAGCCTGAACCATCGGATACGAACTCTCTTTGTTGAGGTTGGGAAGTTTGGAATGAGAGATAATAAAGAGCCTGTAGTTGCTATTTTTAATTATTGAGCTTTCTCATCAAATTTGATATAATAACACCATGAATGAAAACTGGATTAGAAAAATTCAAGAGAGAACTAAAAAAGTTCCTACTTCTTCTGGCAGATCTAATAAATGGGGGAAAATTAGTTTTGAAGATTTAGTCTTTATCCCAGCCCAAATATCTAAAAGACCGGTAGATTATTTTAAAGAAGAAATTAATTCGAAAACAATTATTGGGAAGCGCAGCAAAAAACCAATTGAATTAAAAACTCCAATTATTTTTGGAGCAATCTCTTTTGGAGCAGTAAGTAAAGAAGCAAAGATTGCTTTGGCTAAGGCTTCCACTTTAGCCGGAACAATTGAAAATACTGGTGAAGGAGGAATGTTGCCAGAAGAAAGAGAGTTTTCAAATAAACTTATTATTCAATATTCAACTGGTAGATTTGGAATTACTGAGGAAATATTAAAAAAAGCTGATGCCATTGAAATAAAAATTGGCCAAGGAGCTAAACCCGGGGAAGGTGGGCTTTTACCTAAAGAAAAAGTAACTGAAGAAATTGCCAAAATTAGGAATGTTCCTTTGGGAAAAGATATTCATTCCCCAGCTTATCACTTAGATATTAAAAATATTGATGATTTAAGAAAAAAAGTGGAGTGGTTAAGAGAAATTACTGAAGGAAAACCAATTATTATCAAACTTGGAGCAGGGGATATTGAAAATGATGTAAAATTAGCAGTTAAAGCTAATCCTGATATCATTGCTATTGATGGAATGGAAGGAGGGACAGGAGCTGCTCCAGAAGTAATGCTCGATGAAGTTGGAATTCCAACTTTAGCTGCTTTAGTCAAGGCAAGGGAAGTTTTAGATAAAATGGGAGCAAAACAAGAATTGTGGATAGGGGGAGGATTAAACAAAGGAGGAGATTTTGCTAAGGCGTTGGCTCTTGGCGTTAATGCTGTTTTTTGTGCTACTGCTTTATTAGTAGCCATGGGATGTAATTATTGCCGATTGTGTTATCTTGGAAAATGTCCAAAAGGAATTGCTACTCAAGATCCGGAATTAAGAAAAAATTTAAATGTTGAAGAAGCCTCTCAAAATGTGGCTAACTTCATTAAAAATTGTACCGAAGAAATAAAGATGATTGCTGGAGCTTGCGGAGAAAATGATATTCATAATTTAAACAAAGATCATTTAAGAGCCTTAAATTCAGAAATAGCTCAAATAACTAAGGTAAAATTAATTTCAGAATAGCTCCATCCAAACCCGCAGCTTATGAGATATCCCAATTTAAAAGAGGAAAAAAAATTATGGAAAAAAGGTTATAAAAGAGTAGCTGGTTTAGATGAAGTGGGAAGGGGAGCATTAGTTGGACCGGTAGTGGCAGCGGCAGTGGTTTTGAATTCAAAATTCAAAATTCAAAAATCAAAATTTAAATTTGAAATTCAAAATTTAAAGGATTCAAAAAAGTTGACACCAAAAAAGAGAGAAGAAGTTTACAAAGCCTTAACTAGAGAGCCAAATATTAAGTGGGAGATAGATAAGGCCTCAGAGAAAGTTATTGATAAAATCAATATTTTAGAAGCAACTAAATTAGCTATGAAAAGGGCAATTCAAAAATTAAATAAAAAACCTAAATTTTTAATCATTGATGGAAATTTTAAAATTGATATTGATCTTCCTCAAAAGTCAGTAATCAAAGCTGATCAAAAAGTTTTTTCCTGTGCCGCAGCTAGTGTAATTGCTAAGGTGACCAGGGACAAAATTATGAAAAGGTATCACAAAAAATATCCTCAATATGGATTTGATAGACATAAAGGTTATCCCACAAAATTTCATTTAAGAATGCTAAAGAGATATGGTCCTTGTCCAATTCATAGAAGGAGCTTTAAACCAGTGAAATTATTAAAAAACAAACTAACCAACACCGAGGGCATGAAGTCGCCCTCTTTGCTACCAGAGACTCAAAAACTTCTGCTTTAATAGCCAATCCGGCTTTTTCAATCTCTTCTCCCTTAAATCCCCTGGAAGTAAAGAATCAAAAAGTCCCTGCCGGCTATCCGGGGCATAACCCAATCTCCATTTTTTGATGTTTTCTTCAGAAACTCCTCTTTGGAGGAGATATCTTTTCGCCTAGCTTTTTGCAATTTAATATAAAAGCCAATAACCTCAACAATATCAAGCCGATTTTTAATCTCATCTATAACTGAATTCATAAGACGCTTTAATTTTAATGAATTCTTCCGGTTTTTTCAAGAATTTTTCTTATTTGTCTGTTTATTGATAAATTCAATAATTCCTCTAAAGAAATCGGCATCCTGATTGACCAGTTTTTCTTAGAGATTAAGCCAGGAATATTAAATCTATATTTTTGAGGGTCTCCTTTTAAAATATCGCCTAAAAATAACCATTCTAATAAAAAGAGGAGGCAGAAAATAGAATCAGCATTATTTATTTTTTCCAAGTTTTTTCCAATTTCAATTCTTGTTGGGAATCTTTTAAATTCTCCCTTAAAATAAACTGGGTAATTTGAGGTATCATGGGTTGAGAGAGTAGCAATTGATAAAACCGGATAGTCCTGTGCCCACCTCTGAACTTTAATTCCCGGTATCCCGAGTTCTCTTAAAACCCTTGGGCAACAAAAAGGAACCATTCCCAAATCTTCGGCACAGGGCAACATCTTGGTGCTTTGAATTATCCTCAATAAAATCTGTCGTCCCTTTTCCTCCTGTAAATTCTCATCAGCCGGTTCATAGAAACCTGGTAAACCTTTTAAGATTTTTGGGCTCTTTTTTGATATTTTCCAAATTCGAAAAATTCCTAAAACATGGTCAATTCTAAATAAATCATAAAAATTTTCAGCATATTTTAGTTTTTCTTTAAAATAAACAAAATCATCGGCGAAAATTTTTTCCCAGTTTAGGGGAGGCATTCCCCAGCGTTGTCCTTTCTTTGAAAAGGCGTCAGGAGGGGCACCAGCGGAAAAATTCAGTTGAAAATAATTGGGCTGACTCCAAACATCAGCGCTATCTTCAGCAATTAACCAGGGTAAATCACCTTTGAGGAAAATTCCCTGGGATTTAGCATATTGACGAACTTTTCTTAATTGTTCAAATAACTGCCATTGAAGCCATTTCTGAAATTCTATTTCTTTTTGGTGTTTCTCTTTAAACTTTTTAAGTTCCTTTTTAAGGCGATTCTTAAATGGTTTTTTCCATTTCTCCCAGCCTTTTTCTTTATGAGATTGTTTTAATACCCTAAAAAGAGTATAATCCTTGAGCCAAAATTTATTTTTTTCTTTAAATTTTTCAAATTCTTTTGAGATTTGGGCCTTGAGAAAGAATTTCCACAATATTTTGAGTTTTTCCCCTTTTATTCTGTAATTGACATAAAAGGTCTTCAAAGGGAATCTCTCTGCCAAAGTGTCTAACTCTCTCTTGAAAGATGACTTTTTGACTCCTTTTAGCTCTTTCAAAGAAAGATATATTGGGTCTAAAGCAAAAGAACTCTGGAGACTATAGGGAGAAAAGTTAAAACCAGTATCATTCAGGGGCAGAAGTTGCAAAATTGAATTTCCGGTTTTTTTGCACCAATGAATGAGCAATTTTAAATCAGGAATTTCGCCAATTCCCAGACTATTCTTACTATAAATAAAAAATAAAGGAACAATAACTCCGGCTCTTCTTTTTAAACCAATTTTTTTCCATTGTTTATTCAAAGGGGTATTTAACAAAAATTTATAAACATTTTTCATTTTAAGGAGACAAAAGTCTGTAGTAGAGTTTTATATATTTTTTTGCCGATTTTTTCCAGGAGAAATCCTTTCTCATTGCTTTTTTTACCATTCTTCCCCGGTCTTTTCGTTTGGAAAAAACTACTAAGGCTTCCTTAATTTTTTTCAAAAATGCTTCGGGGCTATATTTTTTAAACAAAAATCCCGTTTTTTTATCTTCAATGGTATCGGCTAAACCGCCAGTTTTCCGAGCGATGGGAATTGCTCCATATCTCTGAGCTAACATTTGGATTAAACCGCAGGGTTCAAAAAGAGAGGGAATTAAAAAAATATCAGAACCAGCATAAATTTTTTGAGCCAAAACAGAATCAAATTTCAGGTTAGCAGAAATGCTCTCAGGATATTTTTTAGCAAAAAAGGAAAGCATTTTTTCATATTTTTTCTCTCCCACTCCTAAAAAGACAATCTGAAGATGAAGTTTTACCAGTTCGGGAATAATTTTTTCAATTAAATCAAGACCCTTTTGTTTAACTAATCTGGAAATAAAACTGGCTAAAGGGATTTCTGGTTTTGGTGGTAAGTTTAAAATTTTTTGGAGGTCAGCCTTGTTTATTTTTCTCTTTTCAAAATCTTTTTGGGAATAATTTACTTTTAAATTAGGGTCAGTGGCCGGATTAAAAATCTGGGTATCTATTCCGTTCAAAATGCCAAAAAGGTCTTTTTTTCTTCTGTTTAAATCGGCTTCCAATCCTTCGCCATATTCTTTAGTTAAAATCTCTTTAGCATAGGTTGGACTGACAGTATTAATCATATCAGCATTTAATATCCCTTGTTGTAAGATATTAAAATCTCCACCTTTATCTCTTATCTTTAAAGTCTCAATCTCATTGCCTTTTAAGTTTAGAAAATTAAAAATATCTTGAGCCGCCCATTTTCCTTGGTTTGAGAGATTATGTATGGTCAACAAAGTTCTAATGTTTTGTTTCCTAATTTTAAGCAGTAGGGAGATAATTGCCGTATGCCAGTCATGGCAATGGATGATTTGAGGCCACCAATCCAAATAAGGGAAAATCTCCAAAATGGCTTTTGAAAAAAACAAAAATCTTTGAATTCCTTTAAAAGAACCGAAAAATTCTGTTTTTCCAAAATAAATTCCATTTTCGCCAAAATATCTCTCATTATCCAAGAGATATAAAATAACTTCGCTCTTTTGCAAGAGACCTTGATAAATATTTATTTTTTCATCTCCTATTTTTATTCCTTTAGCCACTAACTCAAATTTTGCTTCAGTATTGGTTTCTTTCAAATCAATTGTTTGATATTTTGGCAAACAAATTCTCACATCTATTCCCATTTCCTTCAGGGCTTTCGGCAAAGAGCCAACAACATCGGCCAGGCCACCTACTTTGGCATAAGGCATACATTCGCTGGCAGCAAATAAAACTTTAACTTTTTCATTCTTCATAATTTTTTAAAAGCTTTTGAGCTCGTTCTAAAAACCAAAAACTCCCCTCTTTATTTTGTTTTTTTTCTTGCGCTCCTAAAATAAAGATTGAATTTTCTATATCTGCCCAGGCACGATAAAGAGAAACTTTTTCCTCAAATTCTTCGCGGAGGGAAGGTTGATTTTTCAGATAAATATCTTTAAAAACTTCTTCTATTCCAAAAATCTCTTTCTCAAATCCTTTATTTAAATACAAAATGTAATCAAGCTGACCCAAAAATTTCCCTAAATCAAATAAATGGTCGGAAAAACAGCTTGAAGAAAAATCAATTAAACCAATTTTTCCTTTTTGATAAATTAAGTTGCCGAAGGTAAAATCATTATGACAGAAAGAAAAATTTCTTAAATTTTTAAAATAGTAAATTCTTTTTTCTATTGCTTTAGAAAACAATTCTTTAATTAAACCTCTTTCCGCCTTTTCTTTAAAATATTTGTTTAAAACATTTTCAAAAATTTCAAACTTTTTTAAATCAGCTTCTAAATTATAAATTTTAGCTGGTGGCTTTGTTTCTTTAAGTTGAATCAGAATAGCTGAAATATCTTTAATCTTGGATTTTAAAATTTTTAAAAGATACCTCCCCTTAATTTCTGATAAAGAAACCCCTTCTAATGCCTCATAAATTATTATTTTTTCTTTTCTAAAATAAAAAAGAGGTTTTGGAATCAAAAATTTTGGTTCTTTGAATTTAAAATTAAATAAATATTTTAAAATTTCAAATTCCTCTTTTTTTGTCCCGGAAAAACGACGAATGGCAAAAATTTTTTTAATCTTATTTTTCTCTTTTATTTTATATTCCCCGAAAATTTTCAGATTACCTGACATCTCAATTGAAGAAACTTTTAAGTTAAGAATTTTTGGCTTCGAATAAAATTTGGAAAAGAAATTTTCAAGAAAACCTCTATTTTTTAAAATAGAATACTTTGGCGGGAGAACTATTTTTTTAATCATAAACCCCGTTAGAAACCCTCGGCGAAAAAAAATTTAACATTATTTTTTTCGCTGGGCAATGAACAATTTAATGAAATATATTTTCTTATTCCCCGTTAGTCCTGTTATTAGAAATTGGATAAGTTTCTAACGGGGTAAAAATTCTTTAATTTGTTCTAAGAAATAAATCCTTTGGCTTTTTAGATATTGAAGTGAGCCAAGGGACTGTAAAATTATTTATATTTTAAAAAATCTCTCAAAATCTTTTTGATCTCTAAATTTGATCTGTTTTAAAAAAATTGTTTTGTTTTTTCACCTTTTAACCTTAAATAAACTGAAGCACTATCATGTACCAAATTACCAAAACCAAAATTTTCCCAATCCAATAAATAAATCTTTCCATTTTTTCCATTAAATTATCCGGATAAACTTCGCCATGGACTGGTACCATTTTCTTAAAATAAAAAAGAGGGATTTTTATTAGATGATTTAAAATTTTAGCAATTCTAATGATTGAACTTTCTCTAAGTTCTTTGAAAAAAAGTCTGATTTTCTTTCAAGGGTTTTTCCTTTTTCAGCATTATAAATTTAAACCTTTTTTGTTGCCTCTTCTCTTTTCTCTTTTAATTCTTTAATCCGATCACGAAATTGGGCGGCTCTTTCAAATTCCTCTATTCTCGCACATTCAAGCATCTGTTTTCTTAAATGCTCAATTATCTTATCAAATTCTTCTGGAGGAACATAGGGAGCAGAAGTATCAAGTCGCATTGCCACCTCTTCATCATAATGTTCTTTAACCAAATCCTCCACCACTCCTTCCCTTTGCCAATCTAAAGCCAAAAAAACAATCTTTTGATAAAGCTCTTGGGCCTGCCTTTTTACAATAGAAGAAACTCCAGAAATGGCTAAAACCACATCTTTTAACTCTTTTGCTCCTTTTTCCAGAATTTCTAAACTCCACCAGGGTTTTGCTGAAGCCCACCAATATTGATCGGAGTGGAGAGCTTTATCTAACATCATTCGTGCTTTTCTCCATCCTCTTCCTTTTTTATTAGAAGAGTTCACTGCTTTAATGGCTAAATTGGTTAATCTCCATTGAAGTTGATGAATTTTATTTTTTGGGTCGTACCAACGTGAAAAAGGAGTATTTCTGGCTAAATCTTTATGCATTAATGCCCAGGTTGCCGGCACTGGCTGACAGATAACTTCCTTTTTAAAATAATTTTCAAGTTCAGAGATGGTAACAGTGGTTAATTCCCCTGATTTATAAATGTCAAAAAGCAACTTTTCCAGGCCAGGACGATGATGACCAAAAGTTTCACCATCCATTGCCGTTAAAAGATAATTATCCTTTTTTAACCTTTCACCTAAATGGGCAATTAACATTGGACCAGAGGCAAGTTGGGCAGAAAGAATTTTAAAAGAAGCTTCTCTCTCTCGAAAAAATATTTTAAAATCACCCATTCCTTTAATTTTGTAAATTTTTGAATAATCTGGTTCTCCTAAAAATGATGCCTCATCAGCCAGAATCCAATCAAAACCAAATGATTTAGCAATTTTTGCTACCTTATTCGAAAAAGCCATCTCAGGCGGAAAAAAACCTTTTGGAGAATAAATTTTACCAAAATATTTCTGGTTAGTAATTTGATTAAGTTTAATCTGTCTTTTTATTTCATTTTCTGGCAGAAGGGGTAAAAAAGCATGGTACTTTGCCGAAGCCGTTAGTTCAATTTGACCACGTTCAGCTAGAGATTTAATATCAAAGACAAGGTCTTTAAAACCGTGATTTATCAAAAGCTCTGTTAAGCAGGCATTAATATTTAAAGTTAATTTCGCCTTTGGATTTTCTTTTAAACCCTGAATCAGTTTTTGATAACTTTCTTTAACAACCTTTTTTAGAATTTCTTTTTTTTGGTCTGGAGGTTGATAGATATGTAAAAAGTTTGCCCAAAACATAAAAATAAGTTACAATTTACGCCTAACGGCTTAATTCCATAAGAATCAAGATTCTTATAACTTTTTTGTTATTTTTGTAAAAGTTTTTGATATAAATTGAGATATTTTTCTGCAGATGCTTCCCAGGAGAAATCAGCTAACATCGCTCTTTTAATCAATCCCTGCCAAATCTTTTTATGCTTGTAGGTTTCTAAAGCCCTGATAATTGTCCCAAAGAGGGAATAAGAACTGAATTTTTCAAAAACAAAACCAGTCCCCGAATTTTTTTTAGGATCAAAATCTTCCACTGTATCTGCCAATCCTCCCGTTTTCCTAACCACTGGTATTGCTCCATATCTCATTGCTTCCATTTGGGTAATCCCACAGGGTTCAAATTTAGAAGGCATCAAAAAAATATCACAACCGGCAAAAATATGCCTCGAGAGGGTGAAATCTGACATTAAATGGCAACTCATCTTTTTGGGGAATTTTTTATTAACTTCTTCAAAAAAACTTCGATATTTTCCCTCTCCTCCTCCAACAATAACAAACTGACAATTAAATTCCGAAAGTAAAGTTTCCAAAATGGGAAAAAGAAGGTCAATCCCTTTTTGCTCATCCAATCTTGAAACCATTCCCAAAATTGGGATATCTTCTGAAACTTCTAAATTAAATTCTTTTTGGAGATGAATTTTATTTAGAACTCTTTTTTGAAGATTTGAAATTGAGAAATTAACCGGGATTGATTTATCAGTGGTTGGATTTATTTCTTGATAGTCTAAGCCATTCAAAATTCCAAAAACTTTTGTCCTCAGTTCCTTTAAAAGCTCATCAAGACCTTCACCATAATCCTTGGTCATAATTTCTCTTGAATAGGTTTCGGAAACAGTATTTACCAAATCGGCAAAAATTATTCCTCTCTTCATAAAATTTTGTTTTGCCAATCTCTCTGAGAAAAAAGGGGCAATGGGAGATTTACCATCATCAAGGTCCATTTGGGAGATAAAACGATGGTCAAAAGTTCCCTGATGATAAAGGTTATGAATTGAAAAAACGATTCTTATTTTGTTTAAAATTGGGTCTTGAGAATAAACAGTTTTTAAATAATTGGAAATAAAACCAGTATGCCAGTCAGCGCAGTTTATTATATCTGGAACCCAATCAGATTCTCGCAAAAATTCCAAGACTCCTCTCGATAAAAGAGCAAATCTAACTGGGTCATCGGAATAACCATAAATATTCGACCTTTTTTCGTAATATTCTCGATTTTCCAAAAAATAAACTGGAACTCCTGGTTCTGGCGGTGTATATTTTTTAACATTGCAAATGATAATTTTTTTTTCTTCTTCTTTCTCATCGGTCGGAATTTCCAATCTCCAAGAAGCCATTCTCAGCGGATATTTTTTTTCATCGACTGAGGCATATTTTGGCATAAAAATTCTGATATCAACCCCCAATTTCTTTAGAGCCTTAGAGAGAGAAGAAATTGTCATTCCCAAACCGCCGACTGAAGCATAAGGAAAAACTTCAGCCGCCACAAACATAACCTTCAAAGGTTTTTTAAATATTTTTGGAATTCTAAAAATTTCAGATTTAGCCATAGTTTTGGTTCGTAAAATGTTTAAGGTTCTACCTTAAACATTTATGTTGCAAATACTGCTTAAAATTTCTTTTTCCCTGGGGAGATTTTTTTCTTCAACAAAACATAATCGGTTTCAGAGGTTGAAACATACAAAATACTAATCTTGGCTTTGGCTAAGGGAGTTGATAAAGAGGAAACAACGCCAGTTAAGGAAAACCTGAGGGGCCCTTTAACCTTGAAAGCCCGCCAATCCTTCTCAAATTTTTAAGCCTCTCAATTTCTCGATAAAAAAGGTTGTTGGCGGAGGAGGTGGGGTTCGAACCCACGAAGCTGCTCATCACAGCTTACGCGCTCTCCAGGCGCGCCCATTCAACCAAACTCTGGCACTCCTCCTAAAAAATGCGACTCCTTCGATTTACTTTGGAAGTTGGGAAATTATTCTGGCAATGACTGGATGTTGAGTAGCGAATTTATAATTTAAAAGTTTTAAAATGATTAAAAAATCTAAAACTTCTTCTCGAAAACTCTCTGGACCAGTGAAAACTTCTGAAGCTTCTTTTAATAAATTTTTAAGATAATTATTTAAAACTTCGTAATTCGCTTTTTCTTTCAAATACTCAATTATTTTTTTAAATTCTCCTCGGTCCAACCAAATTCCCTGACACAAATTACAAAGATCGACTTTAATTTCTGAATCACCGTAGTTCACTTCATAAAGAGGTAAATTACAAACTGGGCAGAGTTTCTGATTTTTAGAAATTCTAAATTTACTTTTATCTTTCCAAAGATCAATATCTAACCAATTTAGATTTTTATCCTTTTCATCTTTGGCCCATCTTAATTCTTCTTCCTCAAACCAAATTCCAAGACATTTTGGGCAATAATTTACTCCAATATTACAAAGAATTGCTTCTTTTAAACCAATTTTACAAAGAGGACAAAGCATAACTAAAGGAATTATATCTCATTTTAAAACTTTTAACAACACAGCCTCGCCCCAGAATGGGGCGAGGCTGTTCAATAAGATTGTAATCTGAGTTAAATTAGTATTCCTCAGGCATTGAAGACACTCCCCTTCCTTCTTTCTTCTCTTCAGGCTGCTCAGCCACCACACATTCGGTGGTCAAAAACATACCGGCAGCAGAAGCTGCATTTTCCAGGGCTGACCTAACCACTTTGGTTGGGTCAACAATTCCAGAAGCCATTAAATCTTCATAAACCAGGGTTTGGGCATTGAAACCATAATTTCCTCCTTTCTTTTTGACTTCTTCTGCTACCACTGAACCATCCATACCAGCATTTTGAGCAATTTGACGAATTGGTTCTTCAATTGCCCTTTTTAAAATATTTACTCCAGTTTTCTCCTCTTCTTCAACCTCAAGTTTCTCTAAAACTGGAAGGGCCCTCAAAAGGGCTACTCCTCCCCCGGGCAAAATTCCTTCTTCAACTGCCGCTCGGGTAGCCGCTAAGGCATCTTCAGTTTTATGTTGTTTGGCTTTTTGCTCAACCTCAGTGGCTGCTCCAACCTTAATTACGGCTACTCCTCCAGCTAACTTAGCTAATCTCTCTTGTAGTTTCTCTTTATCAAATTCAGATTCAGTAGTTTCTAATTCCTTTTTAATCTGTTTAATTCTGGCTTCAATTTCTTCCTTTTTGCCTTTTCCTTCGATAATAGTAGTATTTTCTTTAGTGGCCACGACCTTCCTCGCTGAACCCAATTGTTTTATTTCAATATTTTCCAATTTCAAACCAACCTCTTCAGAAATTAATTGAGCCCCAGTGACTATAGCAATATCTTGAAGCATCTCCTTTCTTCTTTCACCAAAACCAGGAGCTTTTACAGCTAAGGTATTAAAAATTCCCCGAAGTTTATTTACTACTAAAGTAGCTAAGGCATCTCCTTCTACCTCTTCAGCAATGATCACTAATTCTTTTTTTCCAGTTTTGGCTATTAATTCCAAAACTGGCAAAATTTCAGTCAGGGCTGATATTTTTTTGTCAGTAATCAAAATATAAGGATCTTCAAACACGGCCTCCATCCTTTCAGGATCGGTAATCATGTAAGGAGAAATATAGCCTCGATCAAACTGAAGTCCCTTAACAATTTCTTTTTGAAGGCCGAAGGTTTTAGATTCCTCAACTGTAATTACTCCATCTTTTCCGACCTCTTCCATTGCCTCAGCAATTAAATTGCCAATCTTTGGATCTTCAGCAGAAACGGTAGCTACTTGGGCAATTTCCTCCTTTTTAGAAATTGGTTTAGCTATTTTTTTAAGATAAGCTATTACTGCTTCCACTCCCTTTTCTATCCCTCTTTTTATAGCCAAGGGATTGGCTCCAGCGGTAACATTTTTAAGACCTTCGCTAATTATGGATTGAGCTAACAAAACAGCAGTAGTGGTTCCATCACCAGCTACCTCATTGGTTTTTTCAGCCACTTCTTTAATAATTTCTGCTCCCAAATTTTCAATTTTATCTTCTAATTCAATTTCCTTAGCAATGGTTACTCCATCATTGGTAATAGTTGGAGCTCCAAAACCTTTATCTAAAACTACATTTCTTCCCCTCGGACCTAAAGTAACCTTTACGGCATTAGCCAATTTATCAGCTCCAATTTTTAATTTTTTTCGAGCTATTTCTTGATATTTTATTTGTTTGGCAGCCATAAATTATTCTAAAATGGCTAGGATATCTTCTTCTTTAGCTATGAGATATTCCTTGCCATCGATCTTAATTTCATTTGGACCATATTTTGTAAATAAAACCCTTTGACCTGGTTTCACTTCCAGGGGAATAATTTTACCAGAGGAAGTCTTTCTTCCAGGACCTACAGCAATAACCTTTCCCTGTTCTGGTTTCTCTTTTTCAGCTGTTTCCGGAAGTAAAATTCCAGCTTTAGTTTTTTCTTCCTCTTTAATTGGCTCAATTAAAATATGATCTGATAAAGGTTTTATTTTCATAATTCGTTTTTATTAATATCCTAGGGTCTTAGCCATTACGACCTTTGACTATTTTAGAAATTAACAGAAAACTTGTCAAGCCCTCGATTCTCAACTATCTTTAAGGTGTTTGCTCACCTTCTTTGGCTTTTGGCTCTTCCTTGGGAGTTTCTGATACTGGTTTTTTTTCAATCTTTTTAACTTTATGAACAGGAATTTTTTTATCTTCAATGATTTTCTCAGAAGTTAATAAATTGTAAACGGTAGCTGAAATTTTAGCTCCAACTGAAAGCCAATATTTAATTCGCTCTGCCCTCAAAATTTTTTCTTTAGTTAAGGGATTGTAAAAACCAACCTCTTCCACAAAACGGCCTCCTCTAGGCGGCCTTCTTTTATCAGTGACTATTATCTTGAAAGAAGGCTGATTTTTTTTACCCACTCGAAAAAGACGAATAACCAACATATTACCAATTTTTAACTTCAAGGGCAGACTCGGCTGCCTCTTCTTCAGCTTCTTGTTTTGAAGAACCTTCACCTTTAGCTACCAATTGCTCACCTAAAAAAACACCAATGATAAAGTGTTTGGCATGGTCTGGCCCCCATTCTTCCAAAACCTTATAAGTAGGGGTAATTCCTACTCTTTCCTGAGCCTCTTCCTGAAAGCGAGATTTGGCATCTTTAAAAAGACCAGCTTCAATGATCCGAGGCAACTCTTTGATTAAATGTTTTTTAACAAATTCATTACAAACTTGATATCCTTGATCAAGATATAATCCCCCAATAAAGGCTTCAAAGGTATTAGCCAAAATGTACATTCTGGCTTTGCCCAGTTCTTTGGCCTCTCCTCGAGAAAGCAATAAAAAGTTGTTAAAATCCAAATCCTTAGCAATTTGAGAAAGCATCTTAGCATTCACTAAGGCTGCCCGCCAATTGGTTAATTCTCCTTCTGATTTTTTGGGATATTTTTGATAAAGATATTCAGTAACAACTAATTCCAAAACAGCATCCCCTAAAAATTCAAGTCTTTCATTGTGAGGTAAGGGAAAATCTGGGTTTTCATTCAAATAAGAGCGGTGGCAAAAAGCTTGAATTAATAAATCTTTATTTTTAAATTTCAAATTTAATTTTTTTTCCAACAATTTAAAGTCTTTCATTTTTTTTCTATTTTTTTATAAACTGTACCTAAGACTCCATTAATAAATTTTCCTGAACTTTCTCCACTGAAAGTTTTAGCCAGCTCAATTGCCTCATTAATTGCCACCTTTGGAGGGACTTCTTCTTTATTTCCAAATAATAACTCATAAAGCCCGATTCTTAAAACATTTCTATCGATAATATTGATTTGTTCGATTGGCCATTCCGGAGCTGCTTTTTCAATAATTTTATCAATTTCAGGTAATTTCTCAATTACTCCATTAATTAATTGCCAAACAAAAGTTTGGTCTTCTAATCCTGGCCCAAATTCCTTAATATTTTTTTCAACAATCTTTTTCAAATCTGACTTTTTACCAGAAAAATCCCACTCGTAAAGAGATTGCATAACTATTGAACGTGACAAATGACGTGAAGACATACTTATTTTTTAGAAAGTTCCTCTAAGGTTAAAGGTTTTTCTTTTTTGGCCTCTTTTCTTTCTTCCTTTTCTTTAATAGCCATTTCTTTCTCCCTTTTCTTTCTCTCTTTTTTAGTTAATTTTTTCAAAACATCAATCACTTCTACTCCTTTATAATAACCACAATTTAGACAAACTGTATGGGGCCTCATTGGTTTTCCACACTTGGGACATTTAATTAAAGAGGGCTCCTTCAAAAAAATATGCATTCTTCTTTTTTCTCTTTTTCCTTTGGTAAGACGCTTCTTTGGCACTGCCATATTTTTAGAATAACAGGAAAAAATAATTTTAGCAAGAGTTAGAAATAAAAAAAGCCTTTAGTGAGGCCTATTTTTTAAAAAGAAATTTCTTTGCCTTAGTAATTTCTTTTAGATGGCAGTAAAATCAGCAGCTTTTCTAAGTAATTCTGCGGCTTTTTTTCTAAATTAATCAATTGAGGTAAAAAAGCTCTCTTCATCGGTTGGAATTGACTCTTTGTGTTTCTTTAAGCTAGCAATATATCCCTTAATTGCATCAATTGCCATTTTTTAGCTTCTCTAAGATCTCGACCATAGGTAACACAACCAGGAAGACTAGGGACAATTACTGTAAAGCCACCTTCTGGCTCGAAAAATCACATTGTAACGA
>JASEJS010000086.1 GCA_030016765.1 Patescibacteria group bacterium | reverse complement strand
AAACTTGTCAGTTTCCCCGTGTCGGAAAATATTAAAAACCGAGGGTTTTTAAAGAGCGAGCCCGAAGCTCCCGAGCACCTTAAGGTGCTCGGTCGCGCTGGAGCGAAGCTCCAGAGAGGGCGAGCGATTAACTCGGTGTTACCACTATGATTATTTTTCTTTATGGTCCTGATACTTATCGCTCTCGTCAAAAACTCAATGAAATAATTATCTATTATAAAAAAATCCATCAGAGTGGGTTAAATTTAAAAATTTTTGATTTAAAAGAAAAAAACTTCCAAGAATTCAAAGATGAGATCCAATCTGTCTCGATGTTTGCTGAGAAAAAATTAATAATTGTTAAGAACACCTTTTTAAATAAAAATTTTAAGGAAAATTTTTTAAAAGATTCTAAAAAATTTACTCAATCAAAAGATATTATCTTATTTTATGAAGAAGGAGAGGTATTAAAAGACGAATTTTTTAATTTTTTGAAAAAATATGGAAAATCTCAGGAATTCAAACTTCTAGAAGGAGAGAAATTGAAAAATTGGATTAAAAAAGAATTTGAAGGCTATCAGGTAAAAACTGAGCCTGGAGTAGTAGAGAGACTTATTAATTTTGTGGGCAATGACCTCTGGCAATTAAATAATGAGATAAAAAAGTTAATAAGTTATAAAAAAAACAAAAAAATTGAGATAAAAGATGTCGACCTTTTGGTTAGGCCAAAAATTGAGACTGATATTTTCCAAACCATTGATTGGTTAGCTTTGAAAAACAAAAAGAAAGCCTTGGAATCACTTCATCGTCACTTAGAGAAAGGAGAGAGTCCTTTTTATCTCCTCTCTATGATCAATTTCCAATTTCGGAATTTATTAATGGCAAAATCAGGTAATCTCCGAGGAATGCATTCTTTTTTAGCCAAGAAGACGCTCTGGCAATCTAAAAAATTTACTCTCCAAGAGTTAAAAAAAATCTACCAAAAGATATTTGAGGTAGATCTCTCTATTAAAACTGGAAAGATAGATCCAGAAACTGCTTTAGATTTGTTTATCGCCGAAATTTAATTCCTCAATAATTAGCCATGGCAAAATAATGAGGAGTTATTGACTACTGGTTTTTGAGATTAATTTCGTAATTCTTGATTTTTTTCTGGCTGCAGTATTTTTCTTCATTAAACCGGTTTTAGCTGCTTTATCTAACAATTTATAAAATTGAGGTAAAAGATTTTTCGCCTCCTCAATCTTTTTTTCTCCAACTAATTTTTTTATCTTTCTTAGGAGGCTTTTTATTTTCTTTTTCTTTTCAATATTTCTGGCTCTTCTTTTCAAACTCTGCCTTAAAGCTTTTTTAGCTGATTTTTTGATGGGCATATATTTTATTTTTACCTGATTTTAACTTTTTTATCAAATCTCTGATTTCAGCTGCTCTTTCAAAGTCTAAATTTTTAGCGGCTTCTCGCATTTCTTTTTCTAAAAGTTTAGCATCATGAATTATCCAAAATTCAGAAGCAATTTCTTTTTGCCTTGAAATGAAGGGCCAATCCCTTATTTCTTTAGCTATTGGTTTAGGAACAATATTATGAATTCTATTATATTTTTCTTGAATTTTTCTTCTTCTCAAAACTTCATCTATTGCTGCCTTCATTGATTTAGTAATTTTATCTGCATATAAAATAACATGGCCTTCTTGATGCCTGGCTGCTCGACCCATGGTTTGAATCAAAGTGGTTTCTGATCTTAAAAATCCTTCTTTATCAGCATCTAAAATTGCTACTAAAGCTACTTCCGGCAAATCTAATCCTTCTCTTAACAAATTAATTCCCACTAAAACATCATATTTCCCTTCTCTTAAATCTTTTAAAATTTGAGGTCTTTCCAAAGTTTTAACTTCAGCATGAAGCCATTGGGTTTTGATCCCTGCTTCAGCTAAATAATCAGAAAGAGCCTCAGCCAACCTTTTGGTTAAAGTTAAAACTAAAATTCTCTGCCTTTTTTCAACTCTTTTTTTAATTTCTTCAATTAAATCTTTAACCTGATTTTTAGTTGGCCTAATTTCGATTGAAGGTTCTAACAATCCAGTGGGCCGAATTAGTTGTTCAACAATATATTTTTTAGTTGCCTTTTTTCTTTCCTCTTCAGCTGGAGTGGCTGAGACATAAATTACCTGCTTTATCCTTTCTTCAAACTCCTCAAAAGTTAAAGGCCGATTATCAATAGCTGAAGGCAATCTAAAACCATATTCAATTAAGGTTTCTTTCCTGGCTCGATCTTGATTGGCCATGGCATGTAATTGAGGCAAAGTCATATGAGATTCATCAATAAAAACTAAGAAATCTTTAGGATAATAATCGATCAATGTATAAGGAGCCTCCCCTGGTTTTCTGAATTCTAAATG
>JASEJS010000013.1 GCA_030016765.1 Patescibacteria group bacterium | reverse complement strand
AAGGGATTTGAACCCTTACACCTTTCGGTACGAGATCCTAAATCTCGCGAGTCTACCAATTCCTCCACCTCGGCATAATACAAAAATAATTCAACCTTAGAGATTAATTTAAATTGAAATTAACCTATCTTAACTTATTATTGCTCTAACAACAGCAGGGATGGCCTTTGCTAAAAAAGCCACTGCTAAACCAACTGCTGCAAATATAATAAGCTTTCTCCCCTCACCTACTCGCTCGGCGTTTCCACCAGCAGCCAAGATAAGAAAGGCTCCATAAAGCACTAGTAAGACAGCTATGGATATTAGAACAACAAATATCCAATCGGTTAGAGTTATAATAGCATGGACAAAACAACAAACCGCTCCACCTACTCCTTCAGGACAATTTGTTAGACTTCCATTTTTATAACATTTGTCATACTCAGTGTCGCCAGTAGAAGGACAATCAGCTATTCCAGTATCTCGTTTTATGGTACATTTCTTAGGAATTTCCTGAGCTGAAACTACCGATACCAGCGAAATACTTAAAAAGCCAATTAAAACTAATGCTGACAAAATTTTTTTCATATCCCTAAATTTAGGAATTTACGAATAATCTCGACCTTTAAAATTTCTAATTTTTCATTTTAACTTTTAATTTTATTTTACTCCCAAAACTGATTTTATCACAGAAATTAGGCCTTTGGCAAATAAGACAATGGCAAAGCCAATCAGGGTATATAAAATTATTTTTTTGCCAGTTTCTACTTTCTTTGCTTCACCGCCGGCAATCAAAAGATAAAAGGCACCAATAATTATCATTAGGGGGGCTAAAGCGATGGCAAGGTAGAAAATGAAATTGATAAAATTATCAACCACCTCTTCGATTGTATTAGCCCTTAAGGGATTCTCAATTATAATTTGAGCAAAAGTTGAAAAAGATAAAATTAGGCCTATTAAAAATATCAAAAAAAATAATTTCTTCATGATTTGTTTTTTAAATACTTCTCTAAGAAATTATAAATTATTTTGTAAAATTTTGGAAATTCCTTAATGAAATTTTGAATTCTTTTGTAAATGATATCTAAGTACTCATGGGCTAAGATATTTCTTAAATTGGCAAATTCTGAAAGCTTTTCTGATTCTTTTTCATTTAATCCAGCTAAAATTCCGAAATAAAGTAGAGCCTCTTCATAGGTTCTAGGCATTTTTTTCTTTTCTGAGGCTAAAACCATTTTTGCTATATCAATTGTGGCATTGATAATAGTCTCAGTCCATCTTTCAATATTCCTTCTCTTATCTTTTTCATCTCGATATTCTTTAAAGGTCATTTTCTTAAAGTGTTCAGTTTCCCTTAATTCAGAATCTAAGAAATGAAGTCTTTCTCGAAGTCGGGCTTTCTCTTCAGGTATCAGAGATTTTGATTTTTTATAAATTCGCCAAAAATCTTCAATAAATTGAAGAAAATCTTCTGCTTCTGAACTTTTTTGTAAATAAAACTCCCAATATAATTTCTTATCCTTAATTACTAAGGGAACTCCGGTTTTAAAAATATTTGAGATTAAAGTAGCTGGAGCTTCATTCATACAAACTAGTTGTACTTCCCTACCTTTAATGATTTCAGAGATCTCAAACCAAATTTTATCTTCTATTTTTTCTCTTTTAGCTAAAGGAAGCTTTTCATTCAAATAAACAGCGACATCAACATCTGATTCTTTCATTGGAAAACCCTTAGCAAAAGAGCCAAATAAAAAAGCTAAAATTACCGATTTTTCTTTTTTAAAATATTCCTTCAGGCTTTTAATTTCTTTTGATTTTAGAAATTTTATTTTGGGCATTATTTTTCAAAGATTAGCCCCTGATGATATTTTCCAGCTGAAAATTCCTTCTTTAGTTTTAAATTTAGTTCTTCAGCAATTTTTTTAATCTCTTCAAAATCAACCCATTCTATTTTTGGAGTCAGAGGATTATCTTTTATCCAATCCACTATTAAAATTTTTCCTTCCTTTTTTAAAACTCTTTTCCCTTCTTCCAAAACCATTTTCTTATCTTCACATTCAAACAAGAGATTAGTCATTAAAACTAAATCAATTGAATTTGAAGCCAAAGGAGTTCCCCTCTCAACATCAGCTTTAATAGTTTCAATATTTGAAATTTTTTCCAATTTAGTTCTGGCTCTCAAGGCAGAGAGAGGTTCCTCTAAAATATCTATGGCGTAAATCTTTCCTTCTTCTAATTTTTTAGCCAAAGGCAAAACCCAACCCCCAGAACCACAGCCAAAGTCAGCAGCTATCATATCTTCTTTCAATTCTAATTGATTTAAAATCTCTATTGGATTTAAAAAACCTTCCATATTATATACAAGTGGCTGAAGCTACCTTATCTCCTTCTGCCAGTTTCATAATCCTTACCCCTTGAGTGCTTCTGCCCAGCCTGGGAATAGAGCTAATTTTGATTCTAATTACCTGACCTTTCTGAGAAATGACAATTAGATCTTCTTCTCCAGTTAAAACTTTTGAAGCTATTAAATCTCCAGTTTTTGGAGTCACTTTAGCAGTTTTTATTCCAAAACCTCCCCTACTCTGTAATCGATATTCTTTCAAATCAGTTCTCTTGCCAAATCCATTTTCAGTAACCACTAATAAATAATTTTGAATTTTGAATTTTGAATTTTGAATTTTTATTATATCCATTCCTATCACTTTATCTTCTTTTTTTAACCTAATTCCTTTTACTCCAGCTGCCCCTCTCCCCATCTCCCTGATTTCTTTTTCTAAAAATCTAATGGCCTGGCCCTTTTTGGTCACCAAAATTACTTGATCTTGACCAGTAGTTTTTGAAACCTTTTTCAAGAGATCGCCCTTTTTAAGAGAAATAGCAATTAATCCTGATCTTCTGACATTCTTAAATTCATTGAGGGAGGTTTTTTTAATTACACCATTTTCAGTAACCATTACTAAATAATTTATCCCTAAATCAATATCTTCTTTTCCTAATGGAAAAAGGGATAAAACCTTTTCTTGAGGAGAGATTTCCAAAAAATTCAAAAGCCCTCGACCCCTAGCCATTCTGGTCCCCTCGGGAATTTCATAAACCGGAATTTTAAAAACTTTTCCTGAATCAGTAAAGAAAAGCAGGAAATCATGGGTTTTAGCAGTTAGAAAATGCAAAACCGTGTCCTCTTTTGAAGTCTTCATTCCCAAAATTCCCTTCCCTCCTCTTTTTTGAATTTTATAAACTTTTGGATTTATTCTTTTGATATAGCCTCCTTGAGTTAAAGTAATAATTGTCTCTTCTTGAGGAATTAGATCTTCTTTGGCAATCTCCTCTACTTTTCCAATAATTACCTTTGTTTTTCTTTCATCACCAAAATTTTCTTTCAATTCCCTGAGCTCTTTTTTAATCACCTCTTTTATTTTCTGGGGATTCTTTAAAATTGCTTTTAGCTCTTTAATTTTAATTTTGATTTCCCTTAACTCATCTTCTATTTTTTTTCTCTCCAATTTAGCCAAAACTGAGAGCTTTGTTTCTAAAATAGCATTAGCCTGGATTTGGGTTAATTTAAATTTCTTAATTAAATTTTTCTGGGCCTCCTCTCGATTTTTTGAAGCCTTAATAGTTTTTATTACCGCATTGATCTTAGCCAAACACTTATGAAGCCCTTCTAAAATATGTTCTCTTTCTTTGGCCTTTTCCAAATCATATTTTGTTCTCCTAAAAACTACCTCTTTGCGATGGGAAATGAAATAATTTAAGATCTCTGGCAGATTTAAAACCCGAGGTTGAATTCCTTCAACCAGAGCTAACATGTTTAAATGGAAAGTCTTTTGCAAATCGGTAAATTTGTAAAGCTGATTTAAGATTTTTTTGGGATAAGCTCCTCTCTGCAAATCGATCACTATCCTCATTCCTTCTTTATCTGATTCATCCCTAATATCTTTAATTCCCTCAATCTTTTTCTCTCGCACTAAATTGGCAAATTGCTCAATGAGAAAGGATTTTTGAACTTGATAAGGGATTTCAGAAATAATAATTTGCTGATAGCCATTTTTTTCCAAAATTTCAGCTTTCCCCCGAACAACAATTGGCCCTCTCCCTTGAGAATAGGCTTGAATGATTTCTTTTTGGTTAAAGATTTGGCCAGCAGTTGGAAAGTCAGGCCCTTTGATGAACTTAAATAAATCTTCAGTATCTGCTTTTGGATGATCTATTAAATAAATAGTGGCCTCAATCACTTCAGAAAGATTATGAGGAGGAATGTTAGTGGCCATGCCTACGGCAATTCCTAAAGAACCATTTAATAAAAGCTGGGGAAAGGGGGAAGGCAGTACCTG
Organism: Patescibacteria group bacterium; assembly: GCA_030016765.1. GTDB lineage: Bacteria > Patescibacteriota > Minisyncoccia > Minisyncoccales > JASEJS01 > JASEJS01. The sequence goes on along the minus strand of JASEJS010000013.1, from coordinate 10,789 downwards.
AGGTTCTTTTCTGGTTCCATCATAATTATCAATAAAATCAACTGTATTTTTTTCAATGTCTTTGAGCATCTCTTCACCGATTCTTGAAAGCTTCGCCTCGCTATATCTTTGACTAGCTGGTGGGTCCCCATCGATGCTGCCAAAATTTCCTTGACCTTCAATCAAAGGATATCTTAAAGAAAAATCTTGAGCCATTCGAACTAATGCCTCGTAAATTGGAGCATCACCATGGGGATGGAAAGCACCCATGACAAATCCGGTAACTGCTGCTGACTTTCTAAATTTTGCAGCATGAGTTAATCCCATTTCACCCATGGCATACAAAATCCTCCGATGAACTGGTTTCAAGCCATCTCTGACATCTGGTAAAGCCCGAGAAATAATCACTGACATGGCATAATCAATGTAGGATTCCTTCATCTCTTCAGTGATTTCCCGCGGTTTAATGTAACCGATTTCTGTGCTTAACCCATTATCTTTTGAAAAAGTAGGAGTTAATTTTTTAGGATTTTTAGTCATTTTATTTTTGTTTTTCAATTGACTTCTCAGTTGAAATAATCTGCGATCGGAGATTATTTGAATCTTCAATTCAGGGTTTAAGTACTATTATTTTTGCCTCTTCCTCAGAAAAATCTTTCTTTTTAATTGATAATTTTGGTAGGGGCTCAATTGATTTTAGGCCCAATGTCTTTAAAAATTTATCTAACCCTTCCAGTTTTATTTTTAATTTAGGGATTTGATAATGCATGGGGATGGTTATTTTTGGCTCAATTTGAGACATTATTTTTAGAGCTTCTTTAGCTGAAATGGTAAAAACTCCTCCTATTGGAATCATCAAAATATCAATTTCTCCAATTTTTTCAAGTTGTTCAGAAGTTAACTCTTTTTGGTCCAAATCTCCCAAATGGCACAATCTCAGATCTTCAGCTTCTAAAGTATAAATTATATTTTCTCCCCTTTCTTTACCTTCTTTTTGATCATGCCAAGAAGGAATCCCTTGAATGAAGACTCCTTTTATTTCATATTCACCAGGATCTTGAATTAAGAAAGAGCTACCAGAAACGGCCTTTAGATTATTGTGGTCAGAATAACTATGGGTGATGCACAAAATATCTGCTTCCAACTTTGGAACCCTAAGACCAATTCCTTCAGAAAAAGGGTCAATTACAATTTTCACCTGGTTGCTTTTAGTAGGTGAAGTGGTAATTTCAAAACAGGATTGACCATGCCAAAATATATTCATTGATATTTAGGGAAAGAAAAAGAGAGGTGAGGTTAATTTCTCTAATATTTTATTACATTCTCTTGAAAAAATCAACAAATGTGTAATACTTATAGATATGAAAAATATTCTTGAGAAAAATGAATTGATGAAGCCTCCCAGGGTTGGAGAAATTGTTGAGGGCAGAGTAATTACTAAAGAAAGAGGGGCTTTATTTTTGGATTTGGGGCCCCGAGGCACTGGGATAATTTATGGAAAAGAATTTTATGAAGCAAAAGAGGCGATAAAAGATTTGAAGGAAGGAGATATGGTTTTTGCCAAAATAATAGAGCTTGAAAATGAAGAAGGCTATATTGTGCTATCCATAACTGGAGCCTCTAAAGAATTAACCTGGGAAAAATTGAAACAAAAAAAAGAGAAAAAGGAAGAAATTTCAGTTAAAGTTTTGGGAGCAAATAAAGGAGGATTATTAACAGAGATCTCTGGAATTACTGGATTTTTACCAGTCTCCCAATTATCTCTTCAACATTATCCAAAGGTAAAGGGAGGAGATACTAGCCAGATTTTAAGAGAACTCCAAAAATTTATTGGAAAAGAGTTAGAGGTTCAAATTTTTGATTTAGACCCAAAGACAGAGAAATTGATCTTATCAGAAAAAGCCAAGGAAATAAAAAGAAGAAAAGAAATTTTGAAAAATTACAAAGTAGGAGATGTAGTTGAAGGAGAAGTGACTGGTTTGGTAAATTTTGGAGCCTTTGTTAAATTTGGTCCTGAGAATTTAGAGGGGTTAATTCATATTTCAGAAATGGATTGGAAAATAGTTGAAGACCCAGCAGAAATAGTTAAGATCGGAGATAAAGTTCGAGCGAAAATTATTGAAATCTCAGATGATAAAGTTTCTCTATCTCTGAAAGCCTTAAAAAAGATCCCTCAGATGAAGTGAAAAATAATCTAACTTAGGGCTTAAAATTTTCTAAAATTCTGGTATATTGAAAATAAGATGAGAAATTTAATTAAGAATTTTATATTTATTCTACTTATTTTTCTGATCATTTCAGGTATCTTTACCTTGTTTTCCAAACCATTTGAAAGGGGAAAAGAGTTGTCAATCACTGAATTGATCGATGAAATTAACCAAGGAAAAATTAAAAAAATCGCAGTTTCTGGAAATGAACTGGAGATAATTTATTTAGATGATTCAGAAGCTAAATCAAGAAAAGAGGCTGAAGCTGCCCTCTCTGAATCTTTAATCAATCTGGGAGTAGATAAGGAAAAATTGAGGAAAGTTGAAATTGAGACTAAAGAAAAAGGGGGAACTTTTAGCTGGTTAGGACCTGTTTTTATTTTGCTTTTGCCCCTTTTGCTTTTTGGTCTGTTTTTCTTCATGATTTTTAAGCAAGCAAAAGCTGGAGCAGCTCAGGCCTTTGATTTTACCAGGGCAAGGGCCAGATTATTTGGACCAGGAGCAAAATTGAAAGAAAAAGTTTCCTTTGATGAAATAGGTGGACTAAAAGAAGCAAAAGAAGAATTAAAAGAAATTGTTGATTTTCTGAAAAATCCAAAAAAATATTTACAAATAGGAGCCAGAATTCCGAGAGGAGTATTATTGATGGGTCCTCCGGGAGCAGGAAAAACTTTATTAGCCAAAGCAATTGCTTCAAGCGCTAATGTCCCTTTCTTTTCAATTTCCGGTTCTGAATTTATTGAATTATTCGTTGGAGTGGGCGGAGCGAGAATCAGAAGCCTCTTTGATCAGGCTAGAAAAGCAGGGAGAGCTATTATTTTCATCGATGAGATTGATTCAATTGGAAAAGTTAGAGGAGTAGGGGTTACTGGCGGTCATGAAGAAAGAGAACAGACTTTAAATCAATTATTATCAGAAATGGATGGAATTGGTAGAGAAGAAGAGATTTTAGTCTTTGGGGCTACCAACCGCCCTGAATACTTAGATCCTGCTCTTTTAAGACCTGGTCGATTTGACCGAAGAATTGTCTTGGATTTACCAGATGTCAATGAAAGGGAAGAAATTTTAAAAATTCATTGTCGGGGAAAACCTTTGGCATTGAATGTTAATTTAAGGGAAATTGCTGAAAGAACTCCTGGATTTTCTGGAGCTGATTTAGCCAATTTAGTTAATGAAGCGGCAATTTTGGCCGCCAGAAGAAATAAAAATCAAGTCTATCAAGAGGAACTTTTAGAATCAATTGAAAAAGTTTTATTGGGACCAGAAAGAAAGAGCCATATTTTATCAGAAAAAGAAAAGAAAATCGCTGCCTATCATGAAGCAGGCCACGCCTTAGTTGCTTCTTCAATTCCTGAAGCTGAACCAGTGAGAAAAATCTCAATTGTCGCCAGGGGATTGGCAGCTGGTTATACCTTAAAGATGCCAGCTGAAGAAAGGAAAATTAAAACCAAATCAGAATTCTTAGCTGAGATGGCTACTTTATTGGGAGGATATTGTGCTGAAAAAATAAAATTTGGTCAAATCACTACCGGAGGAGCCAATGATTTAGAAAGGGCTTCCCAATTAGCCAGAAAATTAGTTATGGAATATGGAATGTCATCTTTGGGACCAATTGCCTTTGGACAAAAGGAAGAACTAATATTTTTGGGCCGAGAAGAGATTTATCGAAATTTTTCTGAAAAAGTGGCAGCTAAGATTGACAAAGAAATTGAAAAATTTGTCAAAAATGCTGAAAAGGAAGCAAAGAAAATTTTGACCAAAAAGAAAGATCTACTTGAAAAAATTGCCAAAACCTTAATTGAAAAAGAAACCATCGAAAAAGAGGAATTTGAAAAGTTAGTTAAACCTGAGAAGGCTAAGAAAGTTAGGATGCCCAAACTTCCAACTAAAGGAGAAAAATCATTGAAAGTAAAAATCAAGCAGGTATAGCCTATTTACGGCGAGGACTTTGATATTCCAGAAAAATTTTAGCTCCAAGATTTTAACGTAATAATTCGGTCATGGCAAATTATTACGTTTAATTATACGGGGTTAAAGATGCCCTTTACTGGAAATTAAGAGATTTAGGATTTTCATTGATTTTTTATAAAAGAAGATTAAAATTAGGAATAGAATTGCGCACGTAGCTCAGCGGTAGAGCATTCGCCTTATAAGCGAAAGGTTCCGTTGGTTCAAATCCAACCGTGCGCAGGGGCGGTTGGCGCAATGGCTAGCGCGTTCGCTTGACGTGCGAAAGGTTATAGGTTCGAATCCTATACCGCCCACCAATGGAATTCAAAATTCAAAATTTAAAAGTCGAAATTATTTATAAGAATAAAGATTTATTGGTGATTAATAAGCCAGCTGGAATAAATGCCGATCAAATTCCAAGAAGAATTCACAGATTAGACAAAGATACTTCGGGAATACTTTTGATAGCGGAAAATGATAAAACTTTAGAATTTTTCCAAAAGGAATTTAAAGAGAGAAGAGTCAAAAAGAAATATTTAGGTTTAGTGGTTGGCCATCTGAAAAATAAAGAAGGAGAAATTAGAACTTTGCTTGGCAGATCTCCCAAAGACAGGAGAAAACAAAAAGTCTTTTTACCTCATGATCCTTTAGCTAAAGGAAAAAGAGAGGCAATCACTAAATATAAGGTATTGAAAAGATATGAAAATTATGACTTGATCGAAATTGAACCACTTACTGGTAGAAAACACCAAATTAGATCTCATCTCTCTTATTTAGGCCATCCTTTAGCCGGAGATAAATTATATGGATTTAAAAACCAGCCTTGTCCAAAAGGTCTAAAAAGACAATTTTTACACGCTAGTTACTTAAAGATAAAATTGCCAAATGGCGAAGAAAGAAAATTTAAATCGGATTTATCAGAAGACTTAAAGTTATGTCTACAAAACTTGAAACCTTTATCAAATCTCAAATAAAAACTGGTTTACCTGAAATTCGACCTGGAGATACAATTCGGGTTTATCAAAAAATTCCTGAGAAAGAAGATAAAGAGAAAATCCAGACTTTTGAAGGTATAGTTATTGCCAGAAAACATGGAAAAGAAGCAGGTGCTACCATTACTGTGAGAAAAGTAATTTCTGGAATTGGAGTGGAAAGAATTTTTCCTATTCACTCCCCTACCATTGAAAAGATTGAGGTTTTAAAGAAAGGAAAAGTAAAAAGAGCTAAACTTTATTATTTAAGAAAGGCCAAGGGGAAAAGGGCAAGACTGAAAAGAAAAGAGTTTAGGGAAATAGCAGTAAAGGAAAAACCAACGATTGAAGAAAAATAATAAATGGGCACGTGGCGGAACTGGAATACGCGTATGTTTGAGGTGCATATGCCGAAAGGCTTGGAGGTTCAAATCCTCTCGTGCCCATTATAATATGGTGAGATTAGTGTAGTGGTCTAGCACGACAACCTGTGGAGTTGTCAGGAGGAGTTCGAATCTCCTATCTCACCTGTTAAAATTTAAGCTCGAGTTTTCGGGCTTATTTTTTTAAAAATTCTTTTTCTATTTGTCTAAAATAACAATTTCTTCTTCCAAAGTTATTCCAAATTTCTTTTTCACTGATTTCTTTGCCAAATTTATTAATTTAATAACATCTCTTGCCCTACCATTTCCTAAATTGACAATGAAATTGGCATGTTTTTTTGAAATTTGAACTCCTCCTATTCTTTTTCCCTTTAGACCACATTTTTCAATTAATTCTGCTGCTGAAAATTTATCTGGATTTTTAAAAATACTGCCAGCTGAGGGAAATTCCAAGGGCTGAGTCTCTTTTCTGTACTTTAAATATTGCTTTATTTTTTGGAGATTGCTTTTTTTTGATTTTATTTTTACTGAAAGAATAATTAAATTTTTTTTCTCTTTAAAAATACTATTTCGGTAGGAAAATTGGCAATCTTCATTTTTGAAAATTTTAATTTTTCCAGTTTTAGTATCAAAAACTTCAATCTCTTTCACTACATCTTTCATTGATCTCCCAAAAGCACCAGTATTTCCCCAGACTGCCCCTTGTAAAGTTCCCGGAATACCAACTGCCCATTCCAAGCCTTTTGAAACCCAGGAAGAAAGAGGCTGGCCATATCTTATAACCAAACCATTGAAGCCTCGATCAGAAACCAATAAATTGCTTCCCCCACCTAAGATAAAAAATGGCAAATTAAATTTCTTTGCTATTTTAATTGCCTCAATTAAATCAAATTTTGTTTTCGCTATAAAAAAATATCTGGCCGGCCCACCAATGCCAAAAGTGGTATAGTTTTTAAGCGGAACATTCATTTTGATTCCTGGCAATTTATTTTCAATTCTCATCTTACTCAAAGGGCCGGGAGAGTTAACTCCAATTCTAAGACTTTTGTGAGTGCTCTCCTCCCGGCCCAATTATATTATACCAATTTTAAAATAAAAGCGAAAGTTTAATATTTCTCCTATTAACTCAACTCACTTTCTAATCACGACTTAATTCTGCTATAGCAATATTAAAACGTTAATTAGTCTAAATTGAAAATCCTTCTTAATTTCCTATCATCACCTATATCTTCAGCTACAATTAATCTAATATCCTTTTCAGATAACCCAAAAAATTCTCTTAATAACTCAATTTCTGCTTGACAATCGAAGGGATGAATCCAAACGCTTTTTTGAAGAGGATGAAAGCCCAATTCCTTCAATTTTCCTCTAAAAGCTTCCCGATGAATCTTTTTTAACTCAGAAATATCGAAAATTACTATTCTCCATTTCTTATCCCATTTCTTAGGTCTTTTTATTTTTAAACTATCTATTTGAAACATTCCGGCTTTCTTTTTCCCTTTTTCAGTTAAGGAAATATAAATTTGAGGGCCTTTCCTTTCAATTTTTAGGCAACCTTGTTTTCTTAAAGAATAAAATGTATCGTAGATTTTTTTCTTTGGATATCTTTTCCACTTTTTGTAATTCTCTATAAGATTTTTTACAAAATAAGGTGAAGAGGCAGCAATATAAACTGCTTCAGCTATCAATAGCCAAGTGAGAACATCTTTAGCAATTTCAGATTTTGGTTTACGAAAATAATATTTGTATTTCCTAATCCCCATTTTTCTCTATTTCTATCATAACGTTTTAATCTTGCTATAGCAAGATTAAGTCGGTGAAATGAGAAATTAAACTAAGCCAGTTTTATTAAACAAAAAAGCAGTGAACCTCGCTCGAGTGAGGTTCACTGCCTGCTTAAAATTGGAGTTGCGATTTCTCACCCACTCACTAATAAAAATATTAGCAAATCAAGAACCTTCTGTCAAGATTTTTTTAAGTTGGGATTCCCAAGCTGGATTGATTTTAATTGCTTCTTCTATTTTTTTCTGAGCCAAATCATAATCTCCTATAAATTTAGCAATCTGAACTAATATTAAATGAGATTGACCCAATTTAGGTTCCAGCTCCACTGCCTTTTCGGCTAAAGCCAGAGCTTCTTGGCCTCGATTTTGATAAAGCTTGGTCTGGATTAGGCTCCAATAACCTTGTTGATTAGTAGGGCTAAGTTCTATAGCTTTTTTAAGGACTTTTTCTGCCAGAGAAATTTTGCCAGGGTCTAACTGAACCCAGAGATTATAAAGCTGACCTAATCTTAGATGAGATCTGTAATCCAAAGGAGATTCCTTTATGCTCTTTTCCAATTCTCCACTTAAAAAATCAAATTCTGCTTCTAAATCTTTTTTAGGAATTTCTTTTCTCTTTTCAGTTTGAAACAAACTTTGAAATTGTTCAGAAAAAAAGTTTCTGATTTGATATTTCCCTAAAGGAGAGGTATTTAAGGTCTTTTTATATAGAGAAAGTCTTTCTGGAAAGGTCTGGGCTCGGAGGGCCTGGATCACATAGGCATCAGTTTGAAGAGGTTGAATTATAAGTTTAGAAAAAGAAACAGAAAAGAAAATTAAAATAATTAAAATTAAAGGCCATAAAAATTTGAGTCTTCTTGGTTCAGCTAAAGGAGGCCTTGGAGGATAAGAAATGCCTCCCACAAACCCTAAAATCAAAAGAAACATCAAATAACTATTGACCATATCAAAGACAGTAAGATTTTGAACAAGATAAGAAATTAAAACAACTGAGAAAATTGAGGGAATCCAAAAATTGAGTTCCTTTCGGAAAAATTTTTGCCATAAAATATAAAAAGCAGCAAAAAAAATTCCAAGATAACTTAAAAAGCCAATAATCCCCGAATTAATTAAAGTATCAAAGATAATATTGTGGGCCCTATCAAACCAAATTTCCCCTCCGCATTCTGGCAAAAACATGCAGGGATTATAAAATTTTGTAAATACAAAATCAAAATTCTCTGGTCCCCAACCTAAATAAGGTCTTTCTAAAAAACCCTTCCAGGCCTTTTCCCAAACCACTAATCTGGCCTGGCTAGCTTTTTCAATAAATTTTTGATGGATAATGTTGTCTGGTTGAAAAACAAGAAAAGTGCTTATTAATAAAATTAAAAAAGACTCAACTAAAAGAACTTTGCCCAAAAGCCTGAGGTAAGGTTTTTGAGATAGGAAAATTAAATAAAGAAAAAACAGTAAAATCAATCCTCCCAAAACAGAAAGAATAGTTGCCCTGGCCTCACTCAAAAACAAGCCTAAAGAAATTAAAGCTAAACCAATTCCAGAATAAATTCTAAGCCCACCTCTTGATTGTAAAAATAAATACAAAGCCAAAAAAATATTAAATAGTAAATAAGTACCCATAAAGGAAGAGTTTCCAATAGTCGCTCCTCCCCGAGTAGAGGGGCTTATCTCTAAACCAATTTTAGGACCTAAACTAATCAAACTAATTAAAACTGCTACGAAAATAGTAAGGGCAAAAATTTTAAACCAATCTTCTTCTCTTTTAAACACAGAGGAAATTACTACAAAAAAACCAAGTAAGTGAAACCACATTAAGAGACCGGTCATTCTTTCATATTTTGACCAAAAGCTTCGAGAAATATCTGCGCCAAAAACAGTGGCCAAAATCAAAACAGCCACAAACAAAATTAGAGCAATTAACAAAATATTAAATCTCGGCCGATATTCGGGCCTTATTAAAATTAAAAAGAGATAAGCAGCAAAAATTATCTCTACCAAACCCATAAAATAAAGACTTTTTGGACCAACAAAGGGAAAGAAAAATTTAGCACTTATTATTAAGGGAGCAAATAAAAGCAAATAGGTCCCAAGTCTAATAGTATTTAAGCAAATAAAAGGGAGACTCTTTTCTCCTCTCTCTGTTTTTAATCTAATTTCTCCCTTTTTTCTCCTTTCCCTTTTTTCCCTGGATCTTTTTCCCATAGTGATGTCACCAAGTTAGCCTCGCTTTGGACCCGCTTTTTAAAAACTCTTTGAGATAATTTCATTATATTACATTAGTTTGATTTAATCAAAATTTTAACTTAAAATATATTTAATGCTTAAGTTCCGGAAAATCCTTCTTTTGATCGGAGACATTTTGCTTCTCTATCTTTCATTAGCCATAGCTTTATTTATTGGCTTTTGGAAAAGTTTTAATTGGGAAATTTTTTTAAAACATTTGTCCCCCTTTTCATTTTTATATTTCTTCTGGCTAATTATTTTTTACATTTTTGGTTTATATGAGCTCAATTTAATCAGAACTAATTTTACTCTTTATCCTCGAATTTTAGGGGCTTTACTAACCGCTATTTTGGCAGGGATCATCTTTTTCTACTTAATTCCTTGGTTGGGAATCACTCCTAAAACAAATTTGGTTTTAAATGCCCTAATTTTTGGAATTTTAATTTCTAGCTGGCGAAAGCTTTTTTACTCTTTATTTTCGGCTCATTTTCTAAATAAAGTAGCAATTTTAGGAAAAAATTTAGAGTCTCAGAAACTATCCAAAGAAATTGTCTCTCGGCCATATTTAGGATATAAATTAACCACTATTGATTCTAACCAAGATCTTTTTTCTCAAATTCAGAGCAAAAAAATTGATACCTTAGTTGTTGGCGAAGATCTGAATTCAAATCCTGAGCTTATTAAAGATCTTTATCAGTGCCTGCCGGCCAGAATAAATTTCCTAGATCTTTCCAGAGCTTATGAAATAATTTGCGAAAAAATTCCTATATCTAATATCTCCCAAGCCTGGTTTTTAGAAAATCTCAGAGAAAGAGAAAAAGGATTTTATGATAAAGTAAAAAAGATAATGGATATTGTTTTAGCTTCAATTATTCTTTTGCTTACTCTTCCCCTTTGGCCTTTTATTATTTTTGCCATTAAATTAGAGGATAGAGGTTCAATATTTTACTCCCAAAAAAGAATCGGGAAAAATAAGAAACCTTTTTTATTAACCAAATTTAGGTCAATGAGAGTAGGAGCAGAAAAAGAAACAGGGGCAGTCTGGGCAGAAAAAGAAGATCCGAGAATCACCAAGGTTGGAAAAATTTTAAGAAGAACTCACTTAGATGAAATTCCCCAGATGATAAATGTTTTAAAAGGAGACATCAGTTTAGTTGGCCCAAGGCCAGAAAGACCAGAATTTGTTGAGAAATTAGAAAAAGAAATCCCCCACTATCACCTCCGTCATCTCATTAAGCCTGGCTTTACTGGCTGGGCTCAAATCAAATTCAGATACGGCAGATCAGTAATGG
>JASEJS010000085.1 GCA_030016765.1 Patescibacteria group bacterium | reverse complement strand
GCAAAATTATCAAAAAAGAGTAAAATAAAATTAGTACTCGAAAAATTTAAATGGAATGGAGGAAAAAGATGGCTAAAAAATAGAAAAATTTTAAAAATAGGGAGTGAGAAAGATGGTAAAGAAAAGGAATGAAGAAATTGTTAGGAAAAGAGAAGAATTTCGGGAACTTAGTGAGAAGGGATCTTTATTAATCCAACAGGAAAAATACAATGAGGCCCTCCCAGTTTTAGAAAAGGCAGTTAAATTAGGAGAAGAACTGAGGATTAGAAGAGATGATCTTGGCCAGCTAATTAACAATCGAGGAATTTGTCTTATGAAAATAGGGAAGTTCAAAGCAGCTCAAGAGGACTTCGAGGAAGCTGAGAAACTAATTAAAAAAGGAAGTTTTAATAAGATTCGAGCTTATTTGAATTTAGCTATCAGCTATGGGAGAGATCCAGAAGCAAAAAATAAAGAGGAGTTAGCTAGAAAAGCAATTAGCTCTCTAGAGAAGGCAGAGGAAGAATTTAAACAGTTATGGCTAAAAAAACAAAAAATCCTTGGAAATGGAAAGAAATTCGGAGAAATAAAAGAAATGGCTATCAAGCTCTACACAGAGAGGGGTGATTGCCATTTCCAGTTAGAGGAATATTCCAAAGCTGCTCAATTCTATCAAACTGCCTTGAAATGGACAAGTGATCCGAGGATAGAGATGAGATTAGCTTTGGTTAAACTGGAAGAGGCTGGAGCACTAGAAAGAGAAACAAAGGAAGGAAAAGCAGCTGAGAAGAATAAGAAAATAGTTAAGGAGAGAAGGAAAGAAGCCATTGAAATATTGAAATTCTGGATTGAAAGAGAGGACATCGAAAATGAAATTCGAGACAAGGGACTGGCTATTTTAGTTGATACTTGCTGTAAAGAAGGTGAGATCGAATTAGCTATCCAGGGATTTAAGTCTTTGCTAAGAATGGAAAAAGAAACTTCCATTGAGGAACTGGTAGAAAAGTTAGAAGAGACAGAGCTGAGAGAAGATATCAGTGAATTAATTCCTTCTTTTGGCTATATCCTTTTGATAAAAGCCCAGTCTGAGAAGGAATACAGATTAGCTGAAAGAATATTTAAAAAGGGTTTAATGCTTGAGAAATCTCTGGAAAGAAAAGCAGGAATACTCGGGAACCTGGTAGTTTGTCAGATAGAGATTATCAAGCTAATAGAGGATCCCAGAGAAATAGAGGAGAGATGCCAGGAAGCAAATAAATTTCTTCAAGAAGCAAGGAAGCTTAGGCTTGAAGAAGAGAAAATTAGAATTTTAGCTGAGGAAATAATCAAAATTGAGAAAGAAATAAAGAAAAAACTAGTTCCGCCAGCTGTTGAGGTAGTAGCTTCTGAAGTTCCCGATGAGAAGGCAAAATGGTTAACAGAGGAAGAAGAATTAGAAAAGAAGATGGAGAGGATTTTTAGAGTGAGCTTACAAGAACCCAGGAGAAAAGGCCAAAAAAGAAATAGAATTAGGGGGTAACCCCTTTTTTTCTTAGTTTGAAAGTAATTTTTTTTATGGTAAAATTAAAGTGATTTCTATGAAAAAATACAATCCTCAAAAGATTGAGAAAAAGTGGCAGAGGATTTGGGAAAGAACTGGAATTTATAAAACTCTGGATAAACTCAGAGGTAGAAAAAATTTTTATTGTCTGGATATGTTTCCTTATCCTTCTGGGGAAGGGCTTCATGTTGGTCATTTGCATGGCTATATTGCTTCAGATATTGTTGCCAGATATTTGAGAATGAAAGGTTTTAATGTTTTGCATCCAATGGGTTTTGATGCCTTTGGTCTCCCAGCTGAAAATGCCGCTATTAAAAGAGGAATTCATCCCAAAATTTGGACCTTCAAAAATATTAAAAATATAAGAAGACAATTAAAATCAATTGGAGCAATTTATGACTGGGAGAGGGAAATCATTACTTGTCAGCCAGAATATTATAAATGGACTCAATGGATGTTTTTACAACTTTTTAAAAAGGGCTTGGCCTATCGAGCAAAAGTTCCTTGCAACTTCTGTCCTTCTTGCAAAACTGTTTTGGCCAATGAACAGGTAATTGAAGGGAAATGTGAGAGATGCGATTCAGAAGTGATTCAAAAAGAGATTGAACAATGGCTGTTTAAAATTACTGATTATGCTGAAGAGTTATTAAGAGATTTGCCAGCTCTTGATTGGCCAGAAAAGACAAAGCTGATGCAGAGAAACTGGATTGGGAAATCAGAGGGCTGGGAAATAAAATTCAAAATTCAAAATTCAAAATTTATTAATATTTTTACTACTCGAGTAGATACTTTATTTGGGGCAACTTATTTAGTTTTGGCACCTGAACATCCGATAATTCAAAATCTTAAATCTGAAATCTTAAATTTTAAATCTGTAGAGAAATATATTGAAGA